>DYRX01000507.1 GCA_020718525.1 Victivallis vadensis | reverse complement strand
CATAGTTCCGATTGATGACGTCAAATATTTTGGTGCAAAAAATGCAGGAGATGGAATCAGTCTCGTCTGGCGGACAGTCCCGCGAAAGGTCGAGGCGGAGAACAGCTACGCAAAGAAAGTTCTCATGATCCCGTTCAATGGAATCGAGCATCCCGGAGGCGCAAGCTCCATCGGATGCGGGGAAATACGCGGGGACGCGGATTCGGCGATACTTCTCATTTCATCCGTATATTCCGGCGATGCAGAAGTGATGTTTTCTTCCCGTTCTGCACAGAACGACGAATTCACAGAGATTGAAAAACTCAAATGCAAACTCGTGGAAGGTCTCAATTCGATCCGACTGAAAGGCAGACTGCAGAAGGAAAGCCAATACAGAGCTCATCTCGCCACAAGTCTAGGATCTTTAACGGTTTACAGCCCAAGCAGTGGGGAAACTAAGATCGGGCTTCCCCGGACTGTTGCAAAGACACTCGACAGCGAGGAGACGAAAAAGAAGGCGAGAGACATTGAATATGGCAATTTTCTGCCAACAGAACACGTGAAATGGGCGGCACCCTACTGCCGTGGCAGACTCAAAGTATTCGCCTGCTGGGGAGAACTGAAGCAGAACAGAATGGTAAATGAACTCATGCAGAGGCTTGACGCCGACATTGAAACCGTGACTCTTGCCCGTGGACTTGGCGTCGGCTGGGGGCTCGGGAGTGAATTGTACGGAGCAAGAACTGAGAATGACATCAGGCAGGGACTCGAAAGCCGTCTCAGCAAGGACGCCAAATATGACATCATAATATTGGGCGGAGACATTTCTTGCAAAGATTTCTTCAGCGGTGCGGCAGGGGCGCAAATTATCGAGGACGTGAAAAATGGTGCCGGGCTTGTCTTCGCCGGAATGCAGGGGCTTACGGACGCGTTCAAAGATGCTTTGCCTGTCAAGAGAGCCTTTTCGTCAGGACGTGAAAGCTGGAAGCTCAAGGAGAAGTCCTATTCATTTCTGACATCGGGAATTCCTTTCGATCAGATCTCGTCTGGAATAACGAAATACGTCGGCGCGAAACCGGAAGCTAAAGTTCTCGCGGTGGCAGGAATTGACGGAGCCGGCAAAGATGCGACGGAAAATCCATTGCTGGTCACTGGCACTTGCGGTGCTGGAAAGATCGCAGTATGGGCGGGACTGCCAGATGGTGAAGAGAAGTTCCCATGCCTGATAAAATCAATTCTGTGGGCGGCGAACAAGGAGCCCTCCCTTAAAATTGACAGCCTGGAATTGGACCGTCAGGAATATGAGTTTGGCGAAGAGCCGCTTCTTACGCTGTCCTGCTCCGGTCTCGGGGACGCAGACTTTGAAGTTGAAGTCAGTGTTGGGGATTGGAAGACTAAATCCACGATGAAAGGCGATGCCGGAAGTGCGAAGCTCAGCCTGCGCCTTCCGGGCAATCTTTCAGCAGGCACAAAAAGAGCAGATCTGATTATTTTGCAGAGTGGCAACGTTGTGAATTTCGGATTTGCGAAATTCGCAATCAAAAATCTGTGCGACATGCAGATATCCGTTGAAGCGGGCGAAAACGAGGAGCTGAAGCGACCAGTCTTCCGCCATGGCGACCTTATTCAAGGATCATTGACCGGATTCGCTCCTCGAAA
>DYRX01000506.1 GCA_020718525.1 Victivallis vadensis | reverse complement strand
TTTTTCATTAATTTCTCCTTACAATCTTAAAGACTGTCACCACAGAAGCCTAACGTTCGAATTCACCGGCCTGCGCGGCTTTTCGCGCAGGTCCGGTGGAATGATGGGTTAGCCATCTGGCATTTTGGTTTCTGCATGGCGAAAGCACCTTTTCGACTGTGCCTTCCTATCAAAATCTCAGGCCATTTTTCTCCATCAACGCAAAGAGAAAACAGATGCCACCTCAAGCATGTGGGACCAAGCAGTACGGAAACTGGAATTAAATTCCTTCGTTCCAGGCCGCATCTTTTCTATCTGCCTCATAGGCATTGGCGAGCCTGCTACGTACTCCGTGAGCTTCACCAAGAGGAGCCCTGACAGAAAAACCTTGTCCGCATCCTGCGGCATCGGAAGATCACGATAATTATCGAACATCAGGGGTTTTGTTGGAACTTCATAGATCCTCACAGCGCAGATCTTGTCAGTGCAATCGGGGCATCTGAAGAAGTCTGCATAATATTTCTTCTCATCCGTTACCGCCAGGAGATACAGGGCTCTTTCATAAACGTCGCTCAATGCGGCATGAAATGCGACAACGCCCCGTGCACTGGCCCTTGCCTGATCAGCCTCAGTTCCTTCGCGGGAGGTGTTTTCCGGTGCCACGTATATTGAAGAAAAAGGCAGATATGAATCAAACTCCCACTGCTTCGGCACTCGGGGGGCTCGGAAAGGCTGCTTATCACTGAAAACCCTATCTGCCCGGTCGATCAATGCATACTTGACGTAAACATTGGCGGGATTCCGTGAAGATTCATACAGGCGCTCTCCGCCTTTTACCCCATGCAAGAGAAAAACATCAAATATCTTGTGGGATGACCGAACCGGGTCCAGTTGGGAAGGCCATGCGTATAGCTTGAGATATAGCTTGAACAGAGAAGCATCACTGCGGGCAGGCAGCGGAAAGCCCATCCCGAGAATATTTTTATACGCAATGTTGTCGATGTCGGGTCTATATGCGGGGATGTTTTTCAGAAGTGGTTCCATGAATTGATCGCCGGACACGGATGTCAGGGGAATTTCATGCCCCTCAGGGGGAACATAAACAATCTGGAATCCGAATGTCTCATCAATATTCCATCCGGTATCCGTGGCATAAGCTGGATGCTGAAACAACACTATCGCGGCAACAGCGAAAAGAAAGATTTTCTTCATGGATTCCACCTCCCATTCGGTTAGATGTTCACGCAATCGCTCATCTCAAAATGTATCCGCCGATCATATCGACAGGTTACTGTATGTCTTTATTCCCAACGTGAAGCTAACTGGCCTGCTCGGATTTTCGCGCAGCGTCCGGTGTGGGCATCAGTAACTTCCGACATCAATGGGTATTTCTTGAGCAATCTGCCCCAAACGTCTGGCATAGTCCGCCAGATGTTGTTTCCGCTCCTCCTCTGTCATGCGCACAGGCGCATACACGATCTGTGGCGCCAATACATCAAAACCAACGAATTGCAACATGCCCCGCTGGATCGGGCGCAAGATGGCTGTGATGTCCCCGTTGAACCCGCCTTCACGGTAGGCTTCTTCCGGACCACCTGTCGTCAGGGAAAGTAGTGCCCGTTTGCCGCGAAAAACGCCGGTTCCGTAGATGTGTTCAAAGTTGTAAA
>DYRX01000505.1 GCA_020718525.1 Victivallis vadensis | reverse complement strand
ACTCTCAGCGAATTGCTGGCACTTCATGATCGAATTGAGCGGATTAACGAGTGGCCACTTAGTCCACAGTCAGTGACAGGCCTTCTTAGTTCCCTTTTGTTTCCTATTATAGTTTCTGTCCTCAAAAAATATCTCGGGACTTGAGGGATTTTTTCGGCTATTTCCGAAACTCTCAAAAGTAGAAACTCCATAGAATCAGATGAATACGGGGTTTGAGCATCATTCACACCGTCCGGAATTTTACTGGGATTTGTGCCGGGATATCCAGATCGCCGACCGTGAGAAAAATCATATCAACAAAAGCCGGCAAACTACGAAATCCACTGGCCCGATTTTTGACATTCCTGATGATTCGGTTCAAACCCTCGGCTTTAGCGTTTGTTATGGCTTTCTCAATAAAGGGCAGAATACGATGCACATGCTTTCTGAGCATTTTGACGAAATCCCTGATGGGTTCAAGACGGCTTTGGAGTGCCGCAGTGCACCAACGCTTGATAAAGCGTTCTGCGGCCCAGGGAGCCCCATATTCCCAGAACTGCTCAAATTCATCTTTAAGGACCCAGGCTCGATGGATCCTGCGATTACCCTTGCGAAGGGCGTTGAGGATACGAGAGTCCTTTTTGGATCGATGGGCCGAGTGCATGAAAAGGAGCCAGCGAAGCCCTCTGAGCACTTTGCGTTCATGGTCGGAAGCCTCTCGCCATTGTTGCTTGCGGACCTCATCGACAGCCTCGTTGAGGGCCTTAACGATATGGAAGCGGTCCAGGACCAACGTGGCCTTCGGGCAGTGCTCCTCGATAGCGCCAATGTATGCTGCGCTCATGTCACAGCACGCCCATAGAATCTGACCCTTTTGGTAGTCACTGAGGGCCTCGTTGAAGAATCGATCAATGGTTTCCCGGCCCTTTCCCCTGCCGACCCATACGACGCGAGATCGGTCCAAATCATAGACGACGGTGGCATATTTCCGGCCCTTGCAGTAGGAGATCTCATCCATGCCGATCGTCTTAAGATCCCGAATCCTGTGTCCCTCTCGCAGGCGCCCAATGGTGCGGTGAAGCTGGTCCGAAAGGGTAGATTTAGGAACATGCAGGATCTTTGCAGCCCCCTTCTGAGTCATTAACTGGCAATACAGAAGCATCCCATACTCGAAACGATAGGTGACACGGGCATAGGCATCTGCCCAAGGGATAAGCTCCTGGACTCGACCATGACGGCGACACATGATCTCTCTTGGACGGTAGTGAAACAACACCGACCACCCACAGATGGGAACATCTTGCCACAAACGATGATCCATCGTTCGAAGGATACGCCCGCGGCGCCTGCATTCGGGACAAAGGGCGCCATTTTTAAGAGGCTTGACCCAGAGATGAAATTCCCCATTCCTGCCTCGAAACTCAAAACGGACAACGATTACGTCTTTGAGTTTGAGCAATTTTCGGATAAACTTGCTTACGGTCATAGATTCCCCCTCCTTTTTCATGGGTTTGTGGTGAACACATGAATTTAGGAAAGGAATCTATGACCTTCAACTAAAAAATGCTCCCTTGCAAACAAGGACAATTTTCATTGCCCTTGTTCGCAAGGGCTGAAACTCAAATAAGTAGCAATTTCACCTAAAAATCTCTTTGAGAGATTCGGACAGACCCAA
>DYRX01000504.1 GCA_020718525.1 Victivallis vadensis | reverse complement strand
CTCCGAGCTGAAGCTCGATGTAAAGAAGGCAAAGAGGATAGGACTCTTCCATGACATAGGAAAGGCTGTCGACCATGAAGTCGAAGGCTCCCATGCGATAATCGGAGCTGACATCATGAAGAAATACAACGAACAGAAAGACGTGATCAATGCGATCGCCGCGCACCATCAGGATGTCGAGTCCGAAACCATATATGGAGTACTTGTCAGCGCATGTGACGCCCTGAGCGCATCGCGTCCCGGAGCCAGAATAGAGAATGCCGAGTTCTACCTCAAGAAACTTGAGCAGCTCGAGAACATACCTCTTTCGTTCCCGGGCGTGGAATCATGCTATGCGCTCCAGGCCGGACGCGAAATCCGTGTTGTAGTGACCCCGGACAAGATCACTGACAATTCCGCACAGGTTCTCGCAAGAGACATCTGTTCGAGAATCGAAAAGGAGATGAACTATCCCGGCCAGATCAAGGTTACGGTGATCAGGGAGACCAGATCCGTGGAATATGCGAAATGAACCTCCTCTTCATCGGAGACATGGTCGGCAAAGGCGGCAGGAAGGCTGTAAGGGAGCTCGTGCCCGGACTGCGCACCGAGCATAAATGCTCCTTCTGCATCGCCAATGGCGAGAACATCGCCGCCGGAGCTGGAATGACCGCAAAATGCATTGCCGAATTCTGCCCGGTTCCCGTCGATGTCGTCACATCCGGAGACCATGTCTGGGACCAGAAGGGATTCGACGGCGAGATTCCAGGGCTGAAAAACGTCCTGCGTCCTGCCAATTTCAGCAGGAAGCAGCCGGGACGCGGTTTCGGAATATTCAGCAATCCTCTCTGCGGCGAAATCGCAGTGATAAACCTGATCGGCACCGTATTCATGAAAAACGGAATAGGATGCCCTTTTGAGACGGCCGAAACCATACTCGAAAAGATTCCAAGGACAGTGAAATGCATAATTGTCGATTTTCATGCCGAGGCGACCAGCGAGAAGGCGGCAATGGCACGATTTCTCGATGGAAAAGTCACTGCCGTGATCGGAACTCATACCCATGTCCAGACTGCGGACGCAAAAATTCTTCCGGGGGGGACGGCATTCATCTCAGATGTGGGAATGACCGGATCCGACAACTCCATTCTAGGGAGGGAAATCCCCGCCGTGCTCAGGAAGTTCACCACCGGGCTTCCGACAAAACTCACGGTAGTTGACGACGGCATCCGCCTAGACGCCGCCCTGATCTCCTACAACAGCGACTCCGGAAAAGCCGAAACAATCAGGCCACTGTCTATCAATGCGGGATTTTGACGATTTTTTTAGAGCGTGCTCCTATAAGCAGAATGTTGGTTCGATTATTGACGAAGATGAATCAGGTCAAATATGATGAAATTATTGGCATGCTTCAAATTCCCTTTGACACTTTTCTTTAAAGCATCTGATTAATGTAAAAGCTATTCCATTGCTCTGCAAGCAGGATTGCCGGATAAGTATCCGGAACTGTCCGGGGCTTTGAAGGACGACATATCGCCTGGACTCTTTCCCGCCTATGCAGTCCGCCTTCCGTACGGAGGCGTCCTATTTCATCTTGAACAGACGCACGTTGAGCTCCACAATTTGTTCCAGCGCCTTCCTGGCCTGCCGGTATGCGGCGATCATTTCCTTCACT
>DYRX01000503.1 GCA_020718525.1 Victivallis vadensis | reverse complement strand
CTCTAAGAGCCTGATTAATGCTAATACAGGATGAAAAAAGGAATAATTTCTAACCATTTTGCTTCATGTAATCCTGCTCCGCGGGATACTTGAACACGGGATTTCCCTGTGATTGTTAAAACTCTGATGGTTTCCTTTTCTTAATCTTCTTCTTGTTTTGTCTTAGTTCAAGATTTCTTCTCTTTTCTTTTTCTCCTTTCTTCGTTTTTCTTCTGTATTTGAGCAGAGGGGGTTCTATCTCCGGAGGAGACCCCTCTGCTCCTCTTTGTATTCCAGGTATTCGTCTTCATGCCACCTTCTCCTGTAGCGAGCCGGGCAGGTTCGGCTTCTTAAGTTTTTCAAGGAGTTCTTTGATGTCCTCATATCCCCGCATCCTCCGGAAACCCCTTTCAGCTTCAAGGAGCCCGTAGGCGAGCCATCTTTCAGCCTGGCCGGTTTCAGCCCTCCATCTCTTCACCCGGCCAATCTTCGCCCGGACATTCCTAAAAGCGTTCTCAATGAAATTAGTGCTCAGGAGAGAGACATTGAGAGTCGCAGGCGCGTCAATCAGGTGCAGGGCGATGATGTCCTCTCCGGCTTCCTCGAGACTCTGGAGGGCATTTGCGTTCTTCGCAGCCAGGAACGCATGGAGTTCGCTGTATATCTCCCTTGCCGCCTCCGGTCCCTGCGCGTTACGAAGCCTCTTGAAATAACCGGAAAGTTCTGAATAATGCCGCTTTGAGAGATATCCCCTTATGTTCCTCTCCTTGTGTATCAGGCATCTCTGCGTGACCGCATCCGGATAAAGGGCAAGCACGGCGCCCTTCAGGGAAGCTGAACCGTCAAGGACGGTGTAAAGCCTTTCGACAGGCTTGAACCCGCGACTGACAATCCTCCTGAGAAGATCATCGCATACCTCGCGGTTCTCGCTGCCTCCAATCTGGAAGTCAAGAACAAGCTTCCGCCCATCACAGGTCATCCCTATGGCCACCACCGCCGTCAAATCATCGCTCAGCTTTATGCCGTCGAGCATCAGTCCGAAGAAACTCTCCCCTGAGAGCTCCCGTCCCCGGAGTTCTTCGACTTTTTTCAACCCCTCCTTCGCCCACAGACGACTCACATAGCTTTTCGAAGTCAGTGGACTTTCAGGATAAAGACGCTTTTGATCTCTTCCGCTCACATTGGCCGCAAAGGCCCTCATCAAAGCCTCCCTGACAGCGCCGGCATCCTTCGCGGCACCGTAGCTCTTAAGATGAACTTCCTCGCTTCCATCTGAAGTCTTCCTCCTGACGCGCGGACGGCCCACGCGCTCATTGCGACCCTCCAATATACAGACACCTTCCGCGTTCCCAGCCCGATAGGGAGACTCTCCCCCGAATGGATTATACCTCGGCCCGCAAAGAGCCTCCACTTCCTTCAGCATCACATCGATCGTCATGGAAAGCACGGCCCCCCGTATGTACTCCCGAAATATCGCTCCGCCTTCACTTTCATCCCCTTGACTCAGCCCTCCCAGCAATGTAGCTTCCCTCATGATGGTTTCCTTTTGTTATTTTTTTTTCCACCGGTATTCTATACCGGTTTAAGGAAACCATCATGTTCCTATTTTAACAACGGGAGAAATTTTTCCTTTTCAGGTTCCGCAAGCGGGGAAACACCATTGAGGGCGCTGCATTCGTTGAG
>DYRX01000502.1 GCA_020718525.1 Victivallis vadensis | reverse complement strand
TTAGTCTCTTATCAACAGAATTTATCGAAAAATGGTCATGATTATTTTTTGTGATAATTGTTATTCACGAGTTATCAATGGGTTACGAGAGAGCTGGAATGAGCTCGCACTCTTTGATTCGCATGGCCGCAGTAAACACTCTATGCCCGGCCTGCGTTACGTAATACTTGAACATTCCTGCGATTTTCTTGAGCAATCCGTGTTCCCTGAGCCGCCGTATTGCCCTATATATCCTCGACTTTTTCCAGTCGGGCAGAATGCGTCGGAGCATGCGCGCCGACAGTCCGCTGACCAGATGTTCCGGGCGCAGGACGGCAAGGATAACCTCGACATCCTCTTTGAGGAAAAAGTTGATGCCGCGATACGAACGTCCACCTGCATCCTCGACCTTCCGCACGACCTTGTTCAGCTCCTTTCTGCCGCTGGAGTCGTCCTCCAGACGGGAGATGAACAACAGGTAGCGCCAGTTCGCCGCATACAGCAGTTCCCTGACGGCGCCGAGGCTGTGGATGGTCTTCTTGACTGGCGCGTTCTTCATGCTCGAACTTCCATCCCTGTGTTCCACCTTCCGGTGGTGTTTAAAAAACGAAACATCGTTTGTGGTCGTCTCGATCCGCAGTATGTGGGAGAACTTGTCATACAGTTTGATGGAGCTGTGTCCGAGACTGTGCTTCAGCCGTGTGCCTTCAATCAGCACGTTGTAGCGAGAACCGCCATCACCATCGAATTTCTCGTCCAGTCCGTTGCGCCCGAGAAAGGTGGCCACATCATTTATCTTGACCTCTTGGATGGCGCGCATTTTGAGGGACTCGTAAAGCGGAGACAAATCCTCAATTCGCTTGAATATGATGTCGGTGGCGTATTCGATCTGCATGATGCTCCAGTGCCAGCCGGACGGAAACATCTCCTCGACAGGGCATGCAAGACGGGCATAGTGCTCCAGCCGCCGTTGAAGTCCGACAGGATCGAGGGTGTCGGCAAGTTCCTGGGCTGCGCTGAAATTTTCAATGTCAACGAATGCATTGTCGTTCATCTTGAAGCCGATGCCGGCGCGGTGCAGGCGGTTGGCAAGCCAGTTGTGTCCATTGAGGCATATCTGCAGACGGAATGGAGCCCAAGTCGGGACGCGCACGTAGAGAAGTCCGAGCAGTTCGTCGAGAAAATAGAAGTAGTAGTGAGAGCAACGTCCGCCGCTCGGCTTCAGAAAAGTCTTCCCAGTCTTCTTGTCATGCCACGGCTTGAAGCAGTTGCAGTTTTCCTGCGCGGAGAAAACATGGACAAGTCCGTTCTCGACTTTGCGGGAGGCGAGGACATCCTTGATCCTGTCTTCCTTCCGAAACTCCTTGAACTTGCGGATGGCCTCGATCTCGATGCCATGAGCGGCGGCGACTTTCTTCGCATTCTCGTGGAGCATGTTCCGTATCGGATTGACAAAATCGCCGTAGTCGAAAATGCGTTTGTTGCGCAAAGCCAGTTGGGCGGCCATGGCTCCCGCATGGCAGATGTCGGGAAGCGTGCCGTTTATGACGATACGATCAAAACAGGAGATGACTCCGCGTATTTGATCACGATAGCGTTCTGTGATGAGATGTTGTGTATTCATGCGGCATAAAATAGCACGGATCATTCGTCTTTAAACTTTTTGGTTCCGGCTATGCCGGGTTAGG
>DYRX01000199.1 GCA_020718525.1 Victivallis vadensis | reverse complement strand
GTACGTATCAGCACTCGTTACCGGTGCTGAAAACAATAGCAAATTGACCATCCAGCCGAAAGTCAGGGAAAAACTCCGGCTTTTCCTGGATCAGGCATCTGAAGGAATCGAAAGGGCGGGAGGTGGAAAAATCGAATTCAAGCTTTGGGACAAAGCCGCCTGAGATGTAAAAGGAGGGATTTTTATTTGCCTGTTTTCCCGATTTTCGCGCGAAAATCGGGTTAGAGATCCACTTGGAATTCGGAGGAAGTCGGGATTGGTGAGAGTCTTCTGCCGACTTTCCTGTATAGCTCGCAGAATGCGAGCGGTCCTGTGCAGTGACCTATGTGGGCCTGCAGGCCGAGCTCCAATATTTTTGCGGCGACAAGCTCGATTTCGGGACCGTCCGGTGAGGACTCATGCATTCCGCCGAAGACGTGTTTTAACGGTTTTCTCGCCTTTTTCGAAGCCATTTCAATGATCTTCGAGAGTCCCAGATGGGCGCATCCGACGAAGAGAGCCGAACTGAGTTCGCCCTCGACGAGCAGAAAAATTTCATGGCTGAAATCGTCGTAGCCGTATCCGCCTTCGGGAATGGCGCAGAAGTAGTCGCCATGGGCTCCCTCCCTGTATGGAATTTCCTTGCCGGACAAAACGCGCACAGCGGCGGAAAGATCCATGTCGTCTTCAATCCATTCGACTCTGTCAAAGGATTCGACGGAGGAAATGGCTGAGAGAGCGGAATCTGGCAGACCGATGCTTCTTTTTTTTCCATTTCTCATGGAATAGGCGTTTCTAGTCGAATTTTTGTGGAGGACAAGCTTTGAACGGGCGGCTTCTCTGAGCGCTTTTGCCAGTCCGCCTCCGTGATCATGATGGCCATGGCTCAGAAAAACGAATTCTGCACCGTAGAGCTCCAAGCCGATCTTTGAAGCATTGCGCGCAAATAGCTGGGACGCTCCGGTATCGAAGAGTATGTTGTGTCCTGGCAATTCGATGTAGATCGAGAGTCCGTGCTCAGCCAGGCAATGCCCGCCGCGCACGGAGTTCTCGACCAGGATTGTGACATCCATCTTCATGATCGGGATCTGATCATTTTCTGCCATGGATCAGTTTGTAAGTCCTTATCTCGAAAGGAGAAAGGGAAACTTCAAACTCCATTGCCGGCTTGCTTTTCGCCCCGTTTTTCCACTCCATGATGTCGGTTTCGATCAGCGAAGACTCGGCGGCGAAGAGGAGCGTCGCCTTCGAATACGCGCCATTGGTCTCGACAAGCCTAAGGACCAGGCAGTCTTCCTTCTCCGCCTTTTTCACTACTTCCAGCGAGACGCCTTCGCCTCTGATCGCGCAGGGAATCGAGCGTTTTGGCTTTCCGCAGTTGTCGAAGAGCATGAGTCCCACGTTCAGCATGGCGGCTTCGGAAATCACGTCGGATTCCGTGTGCGAGCCGAGATGTGGGAGAAGGCAGTACTTGAATTCATGCCTGCAGATGTCTGCGTCGGGATCCGGATGGGCCGGCGAACGGAGCAGATTCAGATCAATGACATTGTCATGGATTTTGTGCCCATATTTGCAGTCGTTGATGAGGGCGACTCCGTAGTCGCTTTCAGAAAGATCGGCGTATCGGTGGGCGACGCACTCGAATCTCGCGTGATCCCACTGAGTGTTTGTATGAGTCGGGCGCTTGATGAACGAATACTGTATGTCGTAGCTGGCGCTTTCGCTTGTCACGTTGACAGGGAATGACACGCGAAGCATCTTGTGCCGCTCCTTCCAGTCCACCGTGCTTGTGAAGTCCAGCCTCTTGCTCGTTGGGCTCAGATGTATTTCCTGGCATATTGTGGAAACACCGATCTTCAGCTCGAAGCGCAGTCCGGATCTGACGTCGCCGGCAGGCAGTGAAGACGATTTGAGCTGACTTGCGTGCGCGACCTTGCAGTTCTTGTAATGCTGGTCAATGTCCCATGCATCGTAGTTGTTAGGACGGTCAACATAGAGCGAAAAGAGGTTTCCCTTTTCTCCCTTGGGCAGAATTTCCCTTTCCGCCTCCTTGTCGTAGATCCTGGTCAATGTCGCATCTTTTGCAAATTCGTATCTGACGAGCTCGTTTTCGAGGACAAGCTCGCTGGCGCCCTTTTCGGCGGCGGGAGCCTTGCCTGTCTTCCAGAATACGGAAACACTTGTAGGATCAAGATCGAGAAGGGCGAAAGTCTTTCCATTCTCGCTTTGAACCGGGATTTCGCGGCCTTCGGAGTCTGTGAGCCCGCAGTCCAGCCCAAGTGGCAGCTCTGCTACTCCCCTGTATCTGCAGGAAAGCGGATTTACGACAGCCAGCGAGGCTTTGTTTTTTTCAAAGATCCTAGGTACTGCGGCGCTCAGGAGCGAGTCGCATCTGTCAAAGCATTCCTTGTATTGCTGGTGGGTGAGGTCATAGACCTTTCCGATGCTGGAGCCCGGAATAATGTCGTGGAACTGATTGATGAGCAATATCTTCCAAATGGAGTCGAGCTCCTTCGCCGGATAGTCGGAGAGCGGGAGCATTGCATAGGCGAATTCGAGCCGGCGCAGGGTGTTTTCAAGATATCTGTTGCCTTTTTTCACCCGAGCCTGAGTTGTGAGAGTCCCCCTGTGCGTCTCCAGGTAAAGTTCGCCCGACCAGGTTTCAAATTTGGACTCGTATTTTTTTAGTCCGTCAAGATAGTCCTGGGCACGTCCGAATTTCACCTTTGGCAGCCCTTCCGTGTCGGCGGCTCTGATGCCATACTCGATGTGCTCGTCTTTGGGGCCGCCACCGCCGTCTCCGATTCCGAAAAGCGAGAGGAAGGAGTCAATGAAGTCGTGCTCCTTGAAATTCTCCCTGCCGGAGATCAGGAATCCCGGTCTGAGATCCGAATTGTAGTTGTTTTCCGGAGGGAAGTGGGATATGACTTCCGAGCCGTCAATGCCGCGCCAGATGAAGGTGTTGTGCGGAAATTCATTGTACTGGTTCCAGCAGATTTTCTGCGTCACGAAGTAGTCAATGCCGGACTTCCTGAGAATCTGCGGGAGAGCCGCAGAATATCCGAAAACATCTGGAAGCCAAAGATTTCTGACGTTGACGCCGAATTCGTCCATGAAGAAGTTCTTGCCGTGGAGCATCTGCCGCGCCATTGACTCGCCGCTGATGATGTTGCAGTCCGCCTCGACCCACATTCCACCCTGGCATTCCCAGCGGCCTTCCTTCACATATTTCCTGATCTTTTCATAAAGCTTCGGGTAGTGCTCCTTTGTGAAGGCGAAATGCTGTGCCTGCGAGGCTCCGAAGACATAGTCGGGATATTTTTCGAGGAGCGTGATCTGACTGCCGAAAGTTCTTGCGCATTTGCGTATTGTTTCGCGGACAGGCCATAGCCAGCCCGTGTCAATGTGCGCATGTCCTACAGCCAGGACAGAGAGGTCGGATGCGGAAGCCTTTTTTGCAAATTCCCTTGCGAGGATCTTTCTGCAGAGAGCCGCATTTGCGGAGTCATCCTGGAAGGCGTCCATCGCTTCGTCGAGTGTCCGGATGATCCTGTCTCTGCGCACTGAATTTTCCGGGAGTTTTTTTGCGAGTCTCGCAAGAATGTCCAGGTCCAGGTGTAGCGACCAGACTTCACGGTCAAACGCGCAAAGCTTTATCTTGTTGACGACGCCCTTGTAGGTTCCGTGCCTGTTCGGATCCTGCGGGTCGGGATCTTCCAGAAGAGATACTCCGAAAAGTCCGTTTGCGGCAGTTTCGACGAGAAGCTTTATCTTTTCGCCGCCTTTGCAGGACTTGGAGATGTAATGGATGTCCTTTGCATAATTAGTATCCCATACACAGCCGTTGGTCAGGCTTTGGACGGGGAGTCCGTCGTTCGAGAAGATCAGAGCTTCGCCGCTGAAATCGAGCTGGGCGACAAGCTCCTCGCCCTTCCAGTCTTTTGGAACAACGGCTTCAAGGCGGAACCATGCGCTATCCCAGGTTGCACCCCATTGCGCGCCCTCGCCGATTTTTTTGAATTTCAGCTTTCCTACTTCTGCAAACGGCACCGGATCCTTCGTCCTTGAAAACTCGGCGTCGAATACTAGGGATTTCTTGATTATCCGTCTTCTTAGCTGTGCAAGGCACCTGTCGGATCTCAGCAGAATGAATTCTTTGTCCTTCTTGTACATGAAAAAATCCTATGTTTTAAGTGGAACTCGGATGCATTTGACGGAATTTTTCCTCAGCGGAGGCCTCTAATCTTTTCTGCCACTTTTTCGGGGGTGAATCCGAATTTTTCCGCCAGAACTTTGTAAGGCGCCGAGGCTCCAAAATGATCCAGACCTATGCAGAGGGCGTCTTTTCCGACTATGTCCGACCATCCGTAGGTCGTCCCCGCCTCGACTGAAACTTTCTTCGGACAGGAGGAAGGGACAATGGAATCCCTGAAAGACTTGTCCTGCTTCATGAAGAACTCTCTGCATGGCATCGAGACGACGCGCAGTTTCGCGCCCTCTTTGCGGAGGATCTCGGCGGCTTTCATAGCAAGTCCCAGCTCGGAGCCGGTTGCGACAATCAGCGTGTCGAATCCGGAATCTTCGGAGACAATGTAGGCTCCCTTCGACATGTCTATGCGGGCGGCGACATCGGCCGGGAGCGGATCGAGATCCTGCCGTGTCAGCGCGAGGGCGACTGGTCCCTTCACCAATTTGAGCGCCGCATGCCAGGCATGGGCCGCTTCATTCGCCTCGGCCGGCCTTATCACTGTCATGCCGGGGATAGTTCTGAGCATGGTCAACTGCTCTATCGGCTCATGTGTGGGACCGTCCTCCCCGACATAAAATGAGTCATGGGTGAAGACATAGATCAGATGCAGATTTTGAATAGCCGCCAGTCTTATGGCCGGCTTCATGTAGTCGGAGAAAACAAAGAAGGTCGAGGAGTATGGAATCGAAGCACCATAGAGTGCCATACCGTTCGCAATCATTCCCATTCCAAGTTCGCGGACGCCGAAATGAAAATTTCTGCCGCTTCTGTTTTCCGCGCTGAAGCTCTTTTCCCCGTTGATCGTGGTTTTCGTTGACGGTGACAAGTCCGCCGCGCCGCCGCAGAGAGATGGAACAAGCTGGGCGGCTCTGTTCAGTATCGCTCCGCCGGAAACACGCGTCGCTACAGCCTTGTCGCGTGGAGCCGCCGAAAGTAGTTCCTGGAGCAGGTTTTCCGGCATGTCCTTTGACAGGAGTTTGGAAATCATGAGAGCCGACTCCGGATTTGCCTCGAGCCAGGCCTGGAATTTTTTATCCCATCCGGACGCATAGGATTCGAGTTCGGCGCAACGTGCGACGACCTTTTCGCTCAGCTCTGCCGGAACAGTGAACGGAGGATTATCGGCCATCCCCAGGGCCTTCTTGGTAGCTGCAAGCTCCTCTTCGCCGAGAGGCTCGCCGTGGCAGGAATGGGTTCCGGCCTTCTTGGGGGAGCCGAATCCGATCTTGGTCTTTCCGTCAATGAGCACGGGCTTTCCTTCGGATTTCATCGCCTCTGAGAGGGCTAGATCAAGCTTTTCGGGATTGTTCGCGTCGTCAACGCGGATCACTTTCCATCCGTAGGACTCGAAGCGCTGATGAATATTTTCCGAGAAAGCCAGCGAAGTGGAACCTTCGATGCTGATGGAATTGTCGTCGTAGAAGCAGATCACATTGTCGAGCTTGAGATGCCCCGCCAGAGATGCCGCCTCGTGGGAGGTGCCCTCCATCATGCATCCGTCGCTGGAAAGCACGAAAATCTTCTGGTTGAAAAGACCGCTCTTGTCCAGGCCGGTTCTTGCCGCGAAATTCTTTGCCGCCATAGCCATTCCGATTGCGCTTGCAAAGCCGCTTCCGAGCGGACCGGTGGTGACCTCGACCCCCTGCGTGTGCCCGTGCTCCGGATGCCCCGGCGTGAGGCTTCCCCACTGACGGAAGGATTTGATCTCGTCCATTGAGAGCGGATATCCGAAAATGTGCAGCAGGGAATAGATGAGCGGAGAGCCATGACCCGCTGAAAGAACAAAGCGGTCTCTTCCGAGCCAGGAAGGATTCTTTGGATAGTGCTTCATGTATTTGAACCAGAGCGTGAACGCGAAGTCCGCGCAACCCATGGGCATGCCGGGATGACCAGATTTAGCCTTCTGAACCATTTCCGCTGAAAGCACTCTTATGCTGTCCGCCGCCCTCTTTTGAAATTCATAGCTTGACATCTCTGCGCATTCTCCTTTCCTGAAGCTCCCGCTTCCAAAACAGTTTTTTTCCAGATTATACGTCTATCCGTTTTGCAAATACGATAAGCGCATTTATACTTTTTGCAACCATTTCAGATTGGAATAGGAGATAATGCAGACCGAAGAGCCCGAAAGATTTGTAAGCTCGACCCTGAACAGGAAAGATGTCGAGTTCGAGGAGACCATACGCCCGAAGTCCTTTGACGCCTTTCCAGGACAGGACAAGGTCAAGGACCGCCTCGAACTCTATGTCCAGGCCTCGAAGGGCAGAAAAGAGCCGCTGGGGCACTTCCTTCTGAGCGGTCCGCCCGGCCTTGGAAAGACGACTCTGGCAAACATTGTCGCAAACGAGCGCGGAGCCGGCATCAAGACCAGCAGTGGTCCTGTGATAGAGAAGCCAGGCGATCTCGCAGGTCTTCTCACCTCCCTCCACGAGGGTGAGATTCTCTTCATAGATGAGATACACAGGCTGAACACGACAGTCGAGGAATATCTCTACAGCGCGATGGAGGATTTCGTCATAGACATAATGATAGATCAGGGACCGCATGCGAGATCTGTGCGCCTCAATCTTCCGAAATTCACTTTGATCGGCGCGACGACCAGGGCGGGACTCCTTTCGTCTCCGCTGAGGAGCCGCTTCAGCCTGACCCTCAGGCTCGACTACTACAATCCGGAGGTACTCAGAAAAATCGTTCACAGATCGTCAAGAATCCTCAAGATAGAATGCGACGACGAAGGTGCTCTCGAGCTGGCAAGGCGAAGCCGCGGCACTCCGCGAATCGCGAACAATCTCCTCAGATGGGCACGGGACTACGCCCAAGTGAGAGCCGACAACAAGATCTCCAAGGATGTCGCCTCAGCCGCCCTCGAAATGCTGGACATAGACAAGGACGGCCTGGACGAGATGGACAACAGGATACTTGAGACGATCATCTATAAATTCAACTGCAAGCCGGTCGGCATAAAGAACATCGCTGTCTCCGTCGGCGAGGAGGAAGGCACCATTGAAGAGGTTTACGAGCCGTATCTCATACAGGAGGGCTTCATGATGAGAACCCCACAAGGCCGGGTCGTGACCGAAAAGGCGATCAGGCGCTTCGGTCTCCAGGCTTTTCCCGGAGGCGCGTCAAAAGGCTCCTCGTCGCCTGATTTGCCGAATCTTTTGTAGAGTTCGCGCGGGCAGTTTGCCCGCTTTTTTTTTTGCACAGACGGAACAATTTGCCAAGGAGATTTGAAAAGATGAAAAAGTGGATCGAAGACCTGCTCGCACTTCAGAACTGCGATCTCAGAATCAGAAGCCTCAAAATCAGGCTCGGACTGATCCCGGAGGAAATCAGGAAGCTCGACGAAGAGTCCGCCAAGGAAAAGAAGCGTCTCGACGACTCCAAGGAAATTTTTCTGAAGCACGAACTGGACATGAAAAAGATCGAGTCTGGCATAGCCGAAAAAAATACGCTGGCGCAAAAGCTCCAGACACAGTCGGCAATGATCAAGAAGAACGAGGAATACAAGGCGATGCTCAACGAGATCGCAGGAGTAAAATCGTCAGTCGGGGAATTCGAAACACAGCAGTTGCTCCTCATGGACAAGATCGAGGACGACAGAAAGAAGTTCCGACAGGCTGAAAAAATATACGAGGACCGCAAAAAAAGCATTTCAGACGAGAAGACCGGTCTTGCCGAACTCGGGAAACAGCTCGAACAGGAAATCAAGAAACTCTCGGAAAAGTCCGAAGAGCTCAGGAAAAATGTAGCGCCTGAAATCCTCTCACCATATTCGAGGCTTCTGTCGAGGGGGACTTCGACCCCGTTCTCGCCTGCAAAAGACGGTATCTGCGGCAACTGCCATCTGAGGCTGACTCCGCAGACAGTCAACACGGCGAGAAAGGAAAGCCCGGCTTTCTGCGACAACTGCTCGCACATGATCTACTATTCGGAATAGC
>DYRX01000198.1 GCA_020718525.1 Victivallis vadensis | reverse complement strand
AGCTCCTCAAGGCCGAATCCGCTTTTCAGCAGTTTGAAAAAACATTCTATAAGCCGGCGTAGCTCGTAAATCCGATTTTCAAGATCTTTTGACATCATGCGGGAGGCGATGTCTGCAAGCCTTGGAGGACAGGCGGGATCTGCGTCAAAAATGTTGGGAACGGGAGCATTCGGAATTTCCTCCGGCTCCAGACCGTCATATGGATGCCTGCCTGTGAGAAGCAGATAAAAAATTCCGCCGAGCGAGCATATGTCGCATGCGGGCGAATCGGAGCTGTTGGAGCTGATAAATTCTGGGCTCACGTATCTGCAGTCCCATACGCTGAACCCGTTTTCTATCAGGCTGTAGTCTTTGAGAAGAAACTCATAAATCCCGAGATTGAGGACTTTGACATTGCAGTTTTCATCGACAAGAATGTTGCTGGGAACGAGGTTCTTATGGAGCATGAGGCTGTTTGACCAGGCCTTTGAAAGACCTTTCGCGATGTTTCCAACGATGCTGACCGCCTCGTGGTATTCAATCAGCCTTTGCCCGCTTGCGAGACCTGCGATGCTCCTGAAACCCTTCAGATATTCGAATACGAAATAGACTTTGCCGTCCAGAAGACAGCGGTCGAGAAGAGCGGGGAACTCCGGCATGTCCAGGGTGCCGGCCTTGATCACTGCATTGTAAAATCTTTGGACGGATCTCACGTTCTTGTGGAAAAACGTCGTCGGTATCCGCAATATAAGGTCTTCGTTTGGGAATTTATCCAGCCCCTCGATCTTGTAAGTCGTCCACAATAGAGTTGAACCGAGAAGCCCTTCGATCTTGTAGCCGTGGTACCTTGAACCCTGAGGAATTATGGGATCCGGGAGAATCTGGACGCTTGAGCACAAAGGGCATTCGACCCTCTCTCCTATATGGCAGTATTCCCCCTGAATTTCGGAGTCGCAATAAGTGCACCTGAAATTGAACATGAGCGACCCTTCTTAAAAAAGCCATGACCGGAATCAAGCACCCTGCATGGAGTTGGAATGCCCCATTTTCTGTGAGAGACTAAAGAAACACAGATACCCCAATGTCTGCAATTCTGGCAAATCCACATTTCTTTACGTAGGCATTTAAAAATACTGCTATGCATAACGTATCACCGTAATGTTATAATTCAAAAGAAAAGAAGCAGATAGACGGGAAACCCTGTCCTCCGCATTTGCATAACATAGGTTTTCATGGATAATAAATTCACAATTTTAATCTGTTAAGATTGAAAAACTATAGCGCATTTCTCATGGCTTCAGGCATCCGAATTTAGCGAGCAGATCCCGCTCGCACTAAAATATATCTTGCATTGCTCGACAATTGCCTTGAAGAAGTGAATCCTGGCATGTATAGTATCGGCTCGACAGCACGCTACTCGTAACTCGTTTGGCATGAAAATCCGCATTTTGGCTATGGAGTTTTCAGAAATTGCTTTGGGTTCCACGAGAGATCCGGTCAACAAAAGAAAAAGGAAAAATGACAGAAGACAATTTTTACGGGCTTGGCATTGCGCCTGGGATCCTAGATGTAATCAGCGATCTTGAGTTTACAGTTCCCACGCCGATTCAGAGCAAAGCAATTCCAGTTGGAATCGAAGGCAAAGATCTGATCGGCATTGCACAGACAGGGACGGGAAAGACACTCGCATTCGGAATCCCGATGGTTCAAAGACTTGCCTCGTCGGGAAGCGGCAAAGGGCTCATACTGGTTCCTACCCGCGAGCTTGCAGTGCAGGTGGACGAGACGATCAGAAAGCTTGCACCAGCATTCAAGATGCGCAGTTCGGTTTTGATCGGGGGCGAATCTTTTGAACGCCAGCTCATGGATCTCAAGCACAATCCCCGAATCATCATTGCTACACCTGGCAGGCTCAATGACCACATCCAGCAGAAGACTATCAAGCTTGACAGTGTCAAGATACTGATTCTTGACGAGGCGGACAGAATGCTTGACATGGGATTCCTGCCTCAGATCAAGAGCATCATCCGGCATCTTCCAAGCGAAAGGCAGACAATGCTGTTTTCGGCGACGATTCCTTCGGAGATCGTCGAAATAGCCAGTGCGCACATGAAACTTCCGTTCAGGGTCGAGGTTGCTCCATCCGGAACTGCGGCTGAGCTCGTGTCTCAGGAATTGTTCGTCGTCAAACGTGAGTCAAAGCCATTCTTGCTGAGTGAAATCCTTACCCAATATACTGGTTCGGTGCTTCTCTTTGTCCGGACACGATGGGGGGCGGCAGGAGTGGCAAGGAAGCTGAGAAACAGCAATCATTCCGTTGCAGAGATACATTCCGACTGCACAATGTCGCAGAGAAAAAATGCGATTGCCGGTTTCAAGAGCGGCAAATACCGGATTCTAGTGGCGACGGACATCGCCGCACGCGGAATAGACGTGACCGGCATAGAGCTTGTCATCAACTACGACATTCCGGAAGATCCTGAAAATTATGTGCACAGAATAGGACGTACGGGGAGAGCGGGGCTTGCCGGACACGCAATCAGCTTCGCGACACCCGAGCAATACGGGGACGTGAAAAAGATCGAGAAAATGCTCAAGGCGGCGATTCCTGTAGCCGAGCATCCAAAAATTCCGAAGACCGATTTCATACCTGTCGCCAAGTCGGCTTCCAGATCCTTCCTGCCTCCCGGCTGGAAACGATCCAAAATGAGAAAATAGGCATAGGCAAGCGATGAGGCGGGCAAGTTTTTATTTGGCGGACCAGGAGCGTGGTTCCGTAATATTTCCAAACTGCCTTGTCGCGTGTTTTTTTTATTTGACCGCATGCTTGCACCGCATTCTTGCCCCAGCACTTTGCACATTTATTTTCCTGATAGCCATTCATAATTCATACTCCCAGAACGACATGGAGACCAAAAGCTCCGTATCGGCAATGAATGCGGGGATCGTCTCTGGCGCTGAAACGCCTTCGGACGCCCCCATTAAAGCGCAAACAACGAGCACGATGCCGTGGTGGATTTGGCCTCTTCTACTCTTTGTAACATGTTTTCTCCTGGGAATTGTCGCGGTAATTGGCGGAGTCGGAGGCGGGGTTCTCTTTGTCCCGATTGTCGGCTCGTTTTTTCCCTTCCACATGGATTATGTGCGGGCGACGGGTCTGCTTCTTGCGCTCTCGGGATCTCTAGCGTCTGGTCCGACTCTACTCAGGAGCGGCATGGCTAATCTGCGGCTTGCCCTGCCACTGGGTCTTGTCGCATCTTTTTCCTCGATACTTGGGGCAATGCTTGGGCTTATGCTTCCGGCGAATCTTATTCAAATTTCACTCGGATTGGTAATTCTCCTCATTGTCGTCATAATGCTCTGCGCGAAAAAGTCGGAGTATCCGGAGGTCAAGGAACAGGATTCTCTGTCGGCCGCCCTTAAAATGAACGGAATCTATTTTGAGCAATCCTCTGGAACTGAAGTGAACTGGAAGGTTCATAGAACCCCGCTGGGACTCTTTCTGTTCTTTTTCATAGGATGGATTGCCGGCATCTACGGCATGGGCGCAGGCTGGGCAAGTGTTCCTGTCCTCAATCAGGTAATGGGAGCACCGCTTAAAATCTCTGTAGCTTCGAGTTCATTTATTTTATCCATTGTAAGCCCTCCAACCGTATGGGTCTATATAAACAGGGGAGCCCTGATCCCCATGATTGCAGTTCCCTCCGTGATCGGCATGATGCTTGGGGCAAGAATAGGCGTGGGTCTGCTGAAGAAAATCCGCGCCGAAAACGTCCGCAAAATTGTAATAGTCCTTTTGCTTGTCGCAAGTATTAGAGCAATCCTGAAGGGTTTTGGAATATGGAATTGAAGACAGACGATCCGTTGAAATACTCCACCGAGAGAAGGGAAATCTACGCCAGATGGATGGAGCTCGGTGCTAGAAGCGGTCTTCTCATGCTGGGCGCAACTTTTCTCGTATATGTCTTTGATGCATTGGAATCCCATGTCCCCATCGAAACTTTGCCTTCAATGTGGACTCTTCCAGCTTCTGAATTCACCGCAAAAATTGGTTTCTCCGGCGGCTGGTCATGGCTGAAGCTTGCGCACCGATCCGACTTCCTCAACTACATCGGACTCTGCTTCCTGGCCAGCGTGACGCTTATCTGCTATGTCAGACTGCTTCCAATTCTAATCAAGGAAAAGGATATTCCGCTTTCCTCGATCTGCGCCTTGGAGATTTTAGTCTTCATTCTCGCCGCGTCGGGAATTCTCGGCGTCGGACACTGAGGCATTGCCTCCTGCACATGCAAGCAGTTGTCCGCCAGTGTGCGGCATTCTTCCGCTTTATGGGGTGACTAATTCAATTGTATAGGAAATTGTATTTTTTATAATTTTCGTAATCGTAGTCGCTATCGCTATCAGCGGAGCGGTAATCGATAAATTTGTAAACCCGATTACAATAGCGATTACGACAACGATAGCGAGTCTTGGAAGCTCCCATCAGGAAATTCCAAGCGTAAACTGTCAAGCGCGATCCGTCCCGCCTCGACAAATGGGCTGAAATCTGCCGCTATTCTAACGGTTCATCGCTTTTTGGAAGAGCAAGGGACAAAGGGGTATAAATCCCATTACGCGATGACAAAGCACGTGAAATTTTCTCTCGCAAAGAAAGAGGGACTGTTGTATTGACATATTGTTCTCCTGCGCCATATTGAGCGTCTTCAACAGGATTTGCAACAATGTGCTGTTCGCCGGATCTTGAGGATTCAAACGCAAAGTGCCATCTTGTATTTTCAAGGGGCATTTCAATAACCCTCTACCAGACGACGGAGCCGGAACGAGCATATCTAGATGCAGACAATCCAATCGTGCAAGGATATGGTTCATTTAATCTTCTGTTTTTAGCATAAGGGATTCAATATGCGGATTTTGATTGCTCCAAATTCTTTCAAGGACTGCCTTTCCTCCATGCAGATTGCAGATCTCATGGAAGCCTCCGTGAAAAGACTCATGCCCGAATCGGAAACAGTCAAGGCACCAATTTCCGACGGCGGAGATGGCTTTTTCGAAGTCCTCTCAAACGCCTTCGATGCTGAAACAAGATTTGCCGAGGTGGAGGATCCCCTTGGACGAATAATATCCTGTCCTTACTCGTTTTCGCCTGAAAATGGGGTTGCCGTAATCGAAATGGCAAAGGCGTCCGGACTTGCCCTCCTGAAGGCTGAAGAGAGAAATCCCATGAAAACATCAAGCATTGGAACCGGGCAGGCAATTCTCTCTGCAATTGAGGCTGGCGCGGAGAAAATCATACTTGGCATAGGCGGAAGCGCCACATGCGATCTAGGAATCGGCATCGCCCACGCACTGGGATGGAGATTCTTTGATTCTGGAGGAAACCTTCTGCGACCGGTCGGAGGGAGTCTTTCCAAAATCGCTTCTTTCGACTCAAAGTTTGTCCCTGAAATAATTGGCGGAGTTGAGATTTCTCTCGCATGCGACGTCTCCAATGAGCTTCTAGGAGAAAAAGGCGCGGCGAGATTTTACGCGCCACAGAAAGGCGCATCACCGGAGCAAGTGGAAATTTTGGAAGAATCCATCTCTCGTCTTTCCATTATGATTATCGAACGGCTTGGGACGGATGTCCGCAAAATCACGGGCGGAGGGGCGGCAGGAGGCGCAGGTGCAGGACTCTGCGCATTTTTGGAAGCCACCCTCGAAAAGGGGACACAAATTGTTTTTGAAGCCCGGAATATCGAGGACAAAATACAAAATGCAGACCTGGTTCTTGGCGGAGAAGGACAAATTGACTCCCAGACTGTCTTTGGGAAAGCCCCAGGAGAACTTGCGAAACTCGCAAAAAAACATTCGAAGCCATGTATAGCAATCTGCGGCGGAATCCGAGGGGACATCTCGAATCTACTTGCCGAAGGAATGAGCTCCGCCCACTCAATCTGCAGTGCTCCGATGAGACTCGAGGACGCAATCTCAAACGCCCCGAAACTGATCATGCAGGCGACTGAAATGGTGCTCAGAAGCTTCCTCGCCGGAAGAACTGCATTCCCCAAAAGTTGAGCTTTATCTCGCGCGAAGACAACAAATCGCACGAAGTAGAGATAATCGTTGCCCGGCCGATGATTTTTTCATTGGAAGTGCTATTTTAACCACGAAAATTCACAAAAAATGCAACCTTAAAATGAGGGAACGGACATGTCATTGTCAGTAATAACCAAGCTCTCTAATTTCTATGGAGCCGATTCCGCATATGTTTTGGCGGGCGGCGGCAACACGTCCTTCAAAGACGGGGAACACCTCTATGTGAAGCCGAGCGGCATAAGCCTGGCTCAAATAAGGGAAAAGGACTTTGTCAAGCTTTCGCGCGAAAAAGTAAGACTCCTTTTCTCTGAGAAAGCTCCGGCTGAGCCGTCCGCAAAGGAAGCCTTCGCAAAAAGCCTTCTTTCGGCGGCGATAAGCTACGACTCCGAAGGGCGTCCTTCTGTGGAAACACCTTTGCATGAAGCGCTTCCGTATAAATATGTCGTCCACCTGCATCCAGCTTTGGTGAACGGAATGACCTGCGGAAAAGACGGACGTAAAATCGCGGAGGCCCTTTTTCCAGCGTCCCACTGGGTTGAATACACAGACCCCGGATATACCCTCGCATTGAAGATTCATTCTGAAATTGCGAATTTCGCATCTGCTGGCAAAGCCTGCCCAAAAACTATTTTTCTAGAGAATCATGGAGTCTTTGTAGCGGCGGACTCGGAATCAGAAATAAGAGATATTTATGCCGATATCATGGCGAAGCTTGGACAATATTACAAGGACAAAGCTGTCTCATGCACCACTGATATTGCGGATTCAACCGACTCTGCAATTATTTCCGGACTCGCGCCAAAACTGCGCGCCTGGCTTTCGGAAAGCGGCAGGCGCGTCTCTGTCACATCATCTCCATATTTCGAACCTGCGGCAGGTCCGCTCACTCCCGATCACATTGTCTATGCAAAATCCTTCGCGCTGATTTCATCCGACATTAAAAAGGAGGCAGTTGACGAATTCAAAATGAAATTCTCATACAAGCCCCTTCTTGTCTCAGTACCTGGCAAATCTGTTTTTTGCGCCGGCAATACATTGAACGACGCGATGATTTGCTTGGAAATCGCGAAAGACGCCTCCCTCGTCCAAAAGCTTGCCAGCGCCTGCGGCGGTGTCAATTATCTGAGCGACGCCCACCGATCATTCATTGAAAACTGGGAGGTGGAATCCTACAGAAAGAAAGTAAGCTCTAGTTCAGGTGGACGTCTGACCGGAAAGACTGTCGCAGTCACTGGTGCGGCCCAGGGCTTCGGCCTGGGGATAGCCGAGGAGCTCGCGAAGGAAGGAGCGACCGTGGCGGTCTGCGACATCAACCGCGAAGGAGCTGAAAAGGCGGCGGAGCAGATTCGTGCAATGACCGGCAAAAAATATTCGGCATTCGCTGTGCCCGGAAATGTGGCGGACGAATCCTCCGTGGAAAAAATGATCGCCTGGATCGTATCCGTCTGCGGCGGACTTGACATATTCATCGCGAATGCCGGAGTCCTCAAGGCAGGACCATTGAAAGATTTCGACAAGAAATCTTGGGATTTTGTGACCAGCGTCAACTACTCGGGGTATTTTCTCTGTGCTAAGCATGCGGCGCGAAGCATGGCGATTCAAAATTCCGAAGGGGACGAGTTTTCCGACATAATCCAGATCAATTCGAAGAGCGGATTGGCTGGAAGCTCCCGGAATGCCGCTTACGCCGGTGGAAAATTTGGCGGAATCGGACTGACACAAAGCTTCGCGCTGGAACTCATCGAGGACAAGATAAAAGTAAACAGCATCTGTCCTGGCAACTACTATGAAGGTCCGCTTTGGAGCGATCCTGACAACGGACTCTTCGTCCAGTATCTAAGGAGCGGAAAAGTTCTTGGCGCAAAAAACATCGAGGACGTTAAAAAGTTCTATGCATCAAAGGTTCCGATGGGGCGCGGATGCTATCCAAAAGATGTCGTGAGAGCCATAATATATTGTGTCGAACAGGCTTATGAAACTGGTCAGGCATTGCCAGTGACCGGCGGTCAAGTCATGCTCAACTAGTGTCCTGTCCCTTAAATACTAATCGTAATACACTTGAATAATAAATTATTCCCAATTACCAATGTTGTTGCACCCCTTCAGGGTGCAATTTCTTTT
>DYRX01000501.1 GCA_020718525.1 Victivallis vadensis | reverse complement strand
TGAGTTTCTTCGCCCTGATCCCGTAATCCCGGTACAGTCGTTCAGCTTCGGCCAGACCGCGTCCGTTGATCGTCTCATTCGACATAGTGCGCCTTCTCCTGTTGCTCAGATTTTTCGAATATCGCTCTGCATGAATGAATGGATATGTTGTTTAATAATCGGATGTCTCTGCAAGAGGGCAACTCCATGTTCTTGAATTCAAATTCCATTCTGCACTATCCGAACGAATAACGCTAAGGGTTGCTGCCGATGTTTTACGCGCATTGACGACGTATGTCCGATTGCCTTTTACGTGGCAGGTGAAGAGGGTTCGTCCGTCATTGCCTTCATGCCGCAGATAGTTGATAACCGGGGTCTATGGATAACTTTTGCCGCCTTGTCAAGGTATTTTTCGGGGCGCCGTTTGGCAGGGGGCTATTTATAACTTTATCTTATGGATATCATAAAAAAAATAGCTTTGACAATGTGTCGTTCTTTAGAATAGAAGCCTGAATCGCGGGAAGTGTCCTTCTTGAACAAGACCATCTGAATTGTTTCGACGGGAAAGAAGTATTTGCGCTTGCCCCTCAGGGGCGCGGGTGCATGGTCCGCATGATTTTTCAGGGGCGGCAGGCCGGATGGCCTTGCGGCATGCCGATAGACGGAGAATCACATCTTCCAACCATCAATCGAGAAAAGGAGGTTCGCTGACATGGCAATTATCTTAACCCAGGATTGGGACATCATTCCCGGCGGGAGGGAGGATTATGAGAAGTTTATCTCGGAAGAGTACATGCCCGAATGCGACAGACTGGGACTCAAGTCCGTGGGAGGGTTTTATGTGGAGGTTGGTTTTGGGCCACGGATACTGTTTCTCAACAGCACAGAGAATCTCGATGCGCTTTTTCAGGGGCTGGCTCAGAAATCCTTCAAGGAGCTCATCGTCAAACTGAAGCAGTATGTCGTCAACTACCGGAATAAAGTCCTCGAACCCACCGGGCGGGTGAAACACGAGAATTACACCATTCAAAAGGGCGTCTGGAAATTCAACCAGTACTACGACCTCATTCCGGGGAAAAAGAGTGAGTACGCCGAATTTGTCATCAATGAACACATTCCCACTCTGGAGAAGCTGGACTACCTGGAAATCACCGGAGGGTGGAACGTGGTCATGGGCGGGTTCAGCGAGATCATCACGGAATTCACGTTTAAAGATCCCCGCGACATTGCCCGAATGCTCGACAATCCGGATTTCCGAACCGTTACCAGTAAGTTATGCTGTAAATATGTGGTCAATTACGCAACAAGAATCATGAGAACCACGGAGCGTTTCGACGAGCCGAAATGGTTCCGGTTGTGAGATTTTTTAATGAACCAGTGGGCATTTGTTTTCAAGAGGGAAAAAACGCAACTTCAAACAGAGGAGGACGAGAAATGACCGCAAAGTTTATGGATCCGCATGAAATTCCGGGTATCCCGGGAACCGAAGGGTGGGAGCGCATGTATCCCTACAATTACCATTTTTCGACGAATGACGCAGAGCGAACAAAATACGAGAGCGGCCAGCTCTGGTACTACGACGGGCTGCACTACCCGGAGCCCCACTATCCGTTTGATTTGATCTGGGACGAGGCGTGGTTTATCGCCCTTTCCCAGAACAACACCCGGACGTTTCTGATGCCCCCGGCGCTCGGCA
>DYRX01000197.1 GCA_020718525.1 Victivallis vadensis | reverse complement strand
CCGGTTAAATTATTCAAGTGTATTACGATTAGTATTTAAGGGACAGGACACTAGCAATTTTGATACGCCCCATTACTGGCATATCGTTCTTTTAGCTCCTCAATGATTGAAGAAGGCAGTTTGTTTTATTTCGAGATCAAGCGCCCCAAGTCTTCTGTAATCGGAAAAGGCTCTCAGTATCGCCTCTATGTCCTTTTCGGACGCGCTGTCGTCCAGCTTGCCCTTTTGTGAAGCCAGCGAGATCAGCGCGGCGTTTTTTGTAATCCTGTCATATGGCCCGAACGATTTGTTGGCGAGCAGTGCGAGTCTCGCTGAACCAGAAATTTTCCATTCGGGAAATGACTCGTAGAACTTGCTCCCGAAAAGGACGAGCAGAAGCGGGGATGCCCCCTGCTGACTGAATGCCGCCGGAACCGGCCAGCATGGAAATTGAGAGGGACCAAGAACGATCTCTCCAGAATAATTGTCAATGTCAATGAGCGGCGGAGGCTCGCGGAGCTTCTCGCTGAGATGCATTTTCGGAGACTGAATGCTTGCACGTCCCTGCGGAAGAGCATCCGTGCCCGAAAAATGCAGGGCGCTGTCGCATTGCTCTATGTAGAAGTCGCTCATGACGATGCTGTGGTTGTCCCGCAGATAGAGCGCCCCTTCCGCGATTGTGCAAAGCCTGGTCTGGAAGCCCATGAATCCGTCGCGGTCCGGATTTTTTCCTTCGATTAAAATTGAGCCCTCGTAGCTGACTGGCGCAAAAACAGTAGCGCGTGCACAGTCGGAAAAACGCATATTTCCATTCACTCTGTCCAGGACGACAAGAGTCCCCTTGGAGAGCTTCTGGAAAAGTATTCCCCTCTCGAAAGGCTTTTTCTGATACATCCCGAAAACAAAGACCGCTTCGATATTAAGAGAAGACGCCTTGTCGTCGCGGACAAGAATGTCTGCGATGTTTTTTGCCGGTCCAGAATCGTGGTGGCCGACCATCAAGTTCTCAATCTTCAGTCTGTCCGGGTTGAAAATTTCAATGCTTGCCTCCTCTTCGGATCCGCGCCATAAAATTCTGCTGAATGGCCCAGAACCTCCAAAGATGTAGTTTGATCCGTCGAGGAGAAGCCGCTTGGAGATGAGATAATTGCCTTTTGGCAGATACGCCATCGCATTTTGCCCGTGCTGTCTTGCGGCGTCAATTGCCGCCCTGATCGCGTCGCCATCGTCAGCTTTTCCGTCGCCTTTTGCTCCGAAATCGCGCTTCGCATCAAATATTTTAGATGGAGTCGTCCAATTCGCGGAGAGGAAGGATGTCTGTGAGTTCAAGGAACTTTTTGCTCTGTCCCCGGGTGGCAGTTTGAGGACGTTCGCCTTCAATGTCTTCTGCTCGAATGCAATATCTGCAGGACTTTTCCCGCGGAGCGCTCCGCAGAGTTCGGCGCGGTGCGGATGTCCGCAGTTGGACTGGATTACAAATCCTGCGGCGAAGACCGGAGCCCTTTCGTCGGGCGGACTGCTGAAGCTCGAATCGAAGATGAGCATGCTGAGCCCCTTCTGAACTATCGCCGCCCCTTCTTCTCCGAATCCGTCGGGAGCGCCCGGTCCCCAGGAGGAGACATGGCAGTCTTCCACGATGAAGGGAGCAACGCTTGAACTGTTGATTATGAAGGACTTGGACTTGAATGAAGTCGAGCGCCTGACCGAGCAGGCGTGTTCGGCGTGGCTCTGGATGTCGGCGACTCGGCTTGACTCAAAATGGCAGTTTCGGACGTAGAAGTTTCCGCGCACGCATGAAATGCCCCGGCCGCATCTGCGAAATTCGCAGGCGTCGAATGTGTAGTTGTAGTCGTTGAACGATGAGAACTGCACTCCGTTTTCGCAGGACTCGAAAAGGCAGTTCTGAAAGAGGATCTCCGCGCTTGCGAATTTCGCAGAATCTTTTCCCGTCGGCTCCATGAATATTCCAGCTTTTCGGAAGCCGGTGAAAGCCATGTTCCTGTGGAGAAGTTCCGTCTCGAAGCGGGTATTGTTCCAATGCCAGAAGCCTATGCCGGCCTTCCCGGCGCCGTCGAATACAAAGCCCTCGTAGCGGGCGTTCTGCGCAAAACCGTCCTCGCGCAAAATTGATCCGTCCGGCTCGCCGTCCCAGATGATCCGAGCCATGTTACCGTGCCCGATCAGGGAGCATCCCAATTTTGGTCCCCTCATGAAAAGTGTCGTTGTAACACGGTAGGAGCCGGGAGGAAAATATATGCAGTCCCCGCTGTCTATTTTATCGAGCAAGCTCTGAATCGCTGGAGCATCGTCCGCTACGCCATCGCCGATGACCCCGTGCTCCTTGACATCTTTCCAGTCCGATCTCTTTTCCCATGAAAGATTTGGAATCTGATCTGCGGAGCGAGCGGAGGCGCAGAAGAGGCAGACAAGGAGCGCCGCGATCAGAATATTGCCAGCCCTCATTTCTGCGCCTTTGGAATCGAGAGGTAGGCTTCGGCATAGCGTTTTCCAAGCTCCAGGACGCTGTCCCTGTCGAAATGCGAGTCATCAACAGTCTTAAGTCCATCTGTTTTAACGACATAGACATTGTCAATCTCTTTAGGAAGCTTCAAGATGCGTTCATTGAACTGGGGGAATCCCTGATTGAGCTGTCCGGCTATGAATGGAGTTTTTTCGGCATCGAGATCCTTTCTGAGATCGCCTATGAACTGGCGCAGGGATGCAAAATATTCCTCGAGATATTTTTCCTCTTCGCCTCTGTGCTTCATGATTTCCCGGTAGTCGGTCTCTCCCTGATGCCAGAGTATGCCCTTGAGCTTGCCGCCCTGGGCATATGCCTCCTTGGTCCGGCGCACGGCTTCGTCATAGTAATGCGTTCCCTTAACCCATTCCTTCAAGGATGTCCCGCCTCTTGCATTCGAAACGAATGCGATCGGTTTTTCAGGATTGGACTTGAGAATTTCCAGTCCGAACGAGTATCCGGGGCTGATCTGCGCCGCAGATTTTCTTATCGAGGAATAATGGTTGAGGAAGGGATACGGCTGAAGCTCCTTGAATTTTCCCTTATCGTCGAGCACATATGCCATATTCTTGGGGAAGGCGTCTCCTGGCTGATATTTCCCCCTTCCCGCCATGTTGGACTGCCCGATCAGCAGAAAGAAATCCATGTTTGCAGGAGCGTCTTCAGCAGGCTTGCTGGAATCCTTGGAGTCGGCCTGCGCAAACGCAGTGGCTGAAGCAAGCATTGCAGTCGCAAGCGCCGCGATCAGAGCCTTCATTGTGATTGATCCTTTCATCTGGTTCCTCCTTAAGTTCAAGGTTTATTTATTTGGCAATGCGAGATAAACAGAAAGTGCTTCTGCGTCAATATGATGCGCATTATGAGAAGGGCAAATCCCGTCCGGCAAAATCTGCCTTAGTTCATGGACTCCATCCAGTTTCAGGCGGCTCTTCTGATACGAGAAGAAAAGTTTGCCCCCATTTTGTGTGTGCCAGAGGACCCCCTTCGAATCCGGCAGGAGTTCGCGATCATGCATGAGATCCGAAACCTGGCAGAATATCCTATAGAAGCCGAAAATGGCTTCCGACTTGCATTCGCGGACTTTCAGCAGTCCGCCGTTAGCAATGATCTTGAAGCTCATCGAGACAAAGGATTCTTCCGAGCTGTTTGAAATCTTGTCGGTGAACAGATGGATGCCGGCGAGCATGTCTTCGTGCCCCTTGAACCATGCAAGATTATTCTGGCCGACAAGCGGGTCATTTTCGCTCTTCATGTTGCCGTTGCAGGAAATCGAGAAATATGGAGATCCGATGAAACTGCGGCCTTCGCAGATGACCTCTATCCCGTTGCGCCTGAGATCCGAAATGAATCTGCAAAGCCCTTCGAAGTTGCCGCGCAGTTCATTGTCTGCGAAATTTCGGGATTTGAGCCCGAGATTCCCGAGCGAGTCGAAGAAGATGAAGTCAAGTCCGCAGGAACTTTTCCATTCGAGCAGATCCTTGAGTATCCAGTCCCTGACGCCGGAGTTCCAGTTCAGAGGGGCGAGGACATGCTTGTCGTATCCGCCGACTGGATTTGAAAAGGATGCGTCTTTTAGCGACCAGTCGGGATTTGCGGAGAGAACTGGTGCCCTGGTAGAGAGATGATTGCCCACCCATATTCCAATTTCCATCCCTTCCTCATGGCCGATCCTGTAGAATTCCTTCGCCGCCTTGACTCCTCCGAAAAGCTTGGACGGTTTGTATTCCCATGCACAGCAACATGATCCGAATGCGACATCGCCGTCCATGACGCCCCTGCCGCGGAGAGCCTTGTTCCAGAAGAGAAGTTCGGAACTGTCGCTGACGCAGAATGGTCTTGTCCAGAAGCGTTTGAATCCAAGCTTCTTCAGCTTCGGGATTTTATATCTTGCCAAAGATTCCAGATATTTCTCTGCGGGAACATGATCCGACAATGTGCCGAAATGCAGTTTGCCGTCAATTGCTATCGTCTCCCACATTCCATCGAGTTCAGTGGGCAGGATTCTGCTTTTTTCTATTCCGGTCTGGGCGCGCCATGAATCCTCGAGCACCCTGTTCACTGAAAACCAAATGTTTTTGGCGGCGAGATCGTCGAGACCATGAATCTCATCCGAGATCATGATGGTCTTTCCTGGCAGGGATGCGCTCCCCGAAAGCGGGAAATCAATCTGATCAAGGACAAAAAAATTGTTTTCCCCGGGATTTTTCTGGCTCATGGTCTGGAGAGCTCCCGCCTCATTGAAATATGCGAGAAATATCCTATTCTCACCGTACATGAAGTCGAAAAGCTGATGATAGGCGCAACGCGGGTTCAACTGCATTGATATGTTTTCAGGACCAGCCCCTTTTTCCAAACTTTTATAGCAGACATTGCTCCATGAACTGCCTTCGGAAAATTCATGGAACGGAGCGGAAATCTGGCTCTGATGCAGGAGTTTTTTCCCGGCGAGCCCGCTTCCGAACTCCCAATGCTGAATCCAGCGCAGGCGCGCAAGAGAATCTTTTTTTCCCGAGATGCTCCAAGATATTTTCACTCCATTGAACTCGACTCCGCGAAATTTTTCAGATGCTCCGGTAAAAATGAAATCAATGAAAATTTCAGGCGCAGGTGCCGGTCTTTTCACTTCGAGGAGGTCGTTGTCATACTGATCCCGCTGCCAGATACGGCCGACGTCCCTTCCTTTCGCGCAGGTCTTGAGCGTCAATGTCCCTGATTTTGCGCTCCAGGCAAGCGGGACAAAGCAGTCATAGACGAAGGATGCGGGACCCGAGAACTCGAAGCTCGAGGGAAATGATGAGTCCATCAGAGGGATTCCCGAGCATAGGATTTCCGAGATTCCATGGAAATGTGGCTTCTCGGGCTTGCCAATCAGGCCAAGACGAATTGAGACGCCATTGTCGAGTGATATTACGCCATTCTTGAAGTTCATTATTCAATCCTCATGTATCTGCTTTCGCCGGGCTTGAGGGAGATCCTTTCGGAGACAGGGATTTTTCCTTTTATTGCTCCGGGCGTTTTAATTTTGAAGGAAATTTCCTTGTCGCCAGGGTTTTGAGCTTCAATCAGGAGCGGTCCATTGCTCCATTCGGAAGCAAAAGCCAGTCTGATTCCCGGATCCGAGGCGATGAGAAGGTTTCCAAAGTAGAAGGATGAATCCTTGCTTGCGTCGAAAGATCCCATTGCCGTTCCGTCCAGGGAGCCAAAGCTCTGAATCGCGCCTGTCTCCGCCGACCAGAGGCCGATCGGCCAATTTGGGTTCAGTCCCTTCACAAAGAAAGGCAGGAAGCGCTTTTGGTTCCACAAGCTTTCTTTGGAAGAGACTTTAAGTGAAGCAGTTATGCCGCAGTTTTCCGCAGAGCAAAATGCGCCAACCTCGATCTTTTCGAGCTTCCCCTGGCTCAGACTCAGTTCAAAAGGCGGGGGCGAGTCAAAGCCCATGGACTTCCTTGCAAGCGGAATATCGCTGTCCTGGGGGAGGCTGAGAAATGCGGCATTGTAGGAGCTGGCCGCTTTTGCAACTGCGTCCTTTGCGGAATTCGCAAATCCAAGAAGTCCCTTGTCGCTCACGCGCAAAGGACTGAGAAGGATCATGTTGCCAACGGCTCCACCGGTAGGGAGATCAACGAATGAATTTTTCCGGAGCTCCTCTTCACGTCTTTCAGCACCAGAGCCTAGAATGCATTTGGAGCCGGCCTTTATTTTTTCGACTTTTCCGACGACTGGCCAGATCTCGCCGACAATCGGCATGTCCTTTTTCAGCGTCAGGGATATTTTTGATATGAGCATTTCCGGGCTTGTCGTCTTGCTTCCTGTCGGGAAAAGAAAGAGATACCTTATGCTTGCGTCAAAGAATTCGTTCGGGAGCGCATTGAAGATTGGAGCGTTGTCAGCGCCTGTCGGCTTTGCGCCCGGAACAAGTGTCATGTCCATGAGATATTCCGTCACGGCAAATCCTGCTCCAATATATTTAAGTTGCAGTCTTGGGCATGGATCTGCGGGAAGCTTTTGCCCCGGCAATGGGATGCTTGCGCCGCTGGCGGGCATCGCCCTGACTCTGCCAGTGTATGTGAGAAATTTAGGATGCAGGTTTCCGAACCAGTTCTGCCTGTCGAGACAGCGGACAAAATTTCTTTCAGGCAGAGTTCGGATTGGAGAGAGTATCGCCCTTCCTCCTTTTTCGTCATCCACTTCGATCAGGAACCAGCGCTGTACTCCAAGGTCTCCGCTGAATTTGAATTCTGCTTTCAACGAATTGGCGGAGATTCGGCGGTAGAGTCCAAACTGGTCTTGCGCGGAGAGCTCGGAAATCGGAGCTTCGCCATGGGAGGCTACGCTGATTGTCCAGTTTTCACTTTTCCAGTTGTCAATTCCGGCGGAGTCAATCATAGGTCCGGATGAGACATAGTATCTCATGGGGTTTCCTCCTGCGGACATGTGCCCCTGCTTGAAGTAAAACGCGGCATGCTCGGGGCTGTCGGCGTTCACATACGAGTGCATCCCTGTTTTCGAGGCGACTTCAATTTCCTCCGGGGAATCCAGCTCATGCACTGCGACAGGGATGGGGATGGAGGCGTTGAAAAGATGCCATTTGTAGGCGAAAAGACCGTCGTCAACCATTTTTCCGTCACGGTAAGTTTCGACGGCAATTCCGGGACAATGGCTGTAGAGATCAGGAGGAAGAGCGCCTTTCTCCCTTTGAAGAGCAAGTTTGCCGGGCCTTGCGGCGACAGGCAGGACTTCGCCCAGCCCCAGCAGAAGATGTCCGGTCCAAATCAGTTTCTTCCCTGGAGCGTCCTCCTCGTTTTCAGTGAGCAGGTGCGGTCTGATTGGACTGCTCAGTCCCAGAACAAGAAACCTGTTGCCAATCGCATCCTCTACGTCAATGCCCGGCAGGAGCCATAGCTTATCGTCGGAGTTCTCGCGGCATTCCCTGACAAAATCCATATATTTCTTGTCGTCCATCTCCTCGAATTTTTCTGTGAAGGCGAGCACGTCAATTCCAGATTTTTTTGCGGCTTCAGCAAATTCCCGGACGCTTCCTTTTCCACCGCTCAGCTGTGATCGCGCACCGATCAATATTTTCATGGGACGCACTTTTCCGATGTTCATCGGATCCTTGTCGGCCCAGACTTCTGATGTATTGGAGACAGGCTGAACGGGAATTTCCTTCAGCGCCACAGCTTTGCCTTCATCACGCTGTCCGAATCCAAGCCTGATTCCAGGAAGCGCGAGCCATCGGCAGATATTTTCCAGGAGCTTGGCGCTGTGTCCAGGGACTCCGTCAAAGCCTTTTTCCATGAGTTTTCCGTCCTGGGCGCCGAAATAGCATTCGGCATGTCTCGGGACGCTTCCGTAGGGATAGTAGAAGAGATGAAAATGGCATATGCCTATTACAGCGACTCGCCCTGCCTTGTAGTCGCGGCCGGCGGCGATGATCGGAGTCTCCCTGCCTTCCGCATCCTTCCAGTGGCCGACCTCGTATGGCGTTCCGCGATACCAGGAGACCTTTGCTTCCGGCATTGCTTTGACAAACGGAATCCAAGAACTGTCTTTTGAATAGAGTGGAAGCGTGGTGACATTGTCGTCCCAGCGCATCGTGTATGCCGGATAATATATGCGCTTGACACCTTCCATGACTGGATGCTCAGCTATATTTTCAGTACAGGAAACATAGATTGGGAATTTTTTGGCTATCTTTTCGAA
>DYRX01000196.1 GCA_020718525.1 Victivallis vadensis | reverse complement strand
AAAAATAGAAAATGTGCATTCTTCTGCATTGGATCAAGTTTTCTAGGGGACAAACGGGAAAAGGAAGATTGAAGAGAAAGGATCGTTCACGTTCACAGCGGAGCGGTTAGCGTTAACGTCCACGATGAACGTTGACGGGAACGCTTACGGGAACGGGAACGCTTACGGGAACGGGAAGAAATGAAATATGATTGCATAATCCTTGGCGCGGGGATGTCAGGTCTTGCCGCAGGCATCAGACTCGCCCATTTCGGAAAGAAGGTCCTCATTATCGAGAAACACTCGAAAATTGGCGGACTCAATTCCTACTACCACCGAAAGGGGATCGAGATTGACAGCGGACTGCATGCCATGACAAATTTTTCCGAGCGCGGCGGCTCAAAAAGAAGTCCCCTTCTCAAGCTTCTGCGGCAACTGCGCATTCCGTATGAAGAACTCAATTTGCGGGAGCAGAATCATTCCATCATCAGATTCGACACCTGCTCTTTGCGCTTTTCGAATGATTTCAGGCTTTTTGAAAGCGAAATTGCGGACAAATTCCCTTCAGAAATTGACTCCTTCCGCCTCTTATGCAGACGCATTGACGAATGCGACGACCTGAACATGGATGCTCCCTTCGTTTCCGCGAGGGGACTTGTGAAGGATTTAGTCCGGGATGAAACCCTTGCTGAAATGATCTTCTGCCCTCTCATGTATTATGGGAGCGCAGTCGAGGGCGACATGGACTTTGCACAGTTTTCGATAATGTTCAAGAGCATATTCAAGGAGGGCTTCTGCAAGCCCGAAGGAGGAGTCCGCCAACTGCTTTCCATCCTCGAGGACCGCTTTGTCTCTTCCGGCGGAGAACTGAAGCTCTCCAGCGAAGTTAGTAAAATAGTCCTGCGGGATGGAAAGCTCGCCGGAATCGAAACGGCAGACGGGCGATTCATCGAATCTGAGTTCGTCCTTTCCAGCGCGGGCTCGATTGAAACGCTGAGTTTGTGCGATCCCAGACCTGCAAATAAGAAATTAGAAAAAGGAAATCTCTCATTTGTTGAAGCAATATTCTGCTTCCCAAGTTCGGCAAAATCATTTCCTGCTGAAAATTTCTCCATCATGTTTTTCAATCGCGGAGACAGCTTCAAATACAGCAATCCGCATTCGCTGTTCAGCTTTGACAGCGGAGTCGTCTGCCTGCCGCAGAATTTCAAATATTCTCATCCGCCGGCGCATAAAATGCTGAGGATGACGCTCCTGTCTGACGCTCCTTCCTGGCGGCGTCTGGAGATGGACGAATACCTTAAAACAAAGCGGAATCTGTCGGCGCTCGTCCTGGCGGAAGCAAGACGCATTTTTGGCAAGGCCGAGATCCTTTCGGAGGATGAGATAATCCTAGAGGATCTATTCACCCCGCTGAGTGTGGAAAGATACACCGGACACATTGACGGCGCAATATATGGCTCGCCGACTAAGCTCAAAGACGGTCTCAGCGGGGTCGAAAATCTTTTCATTTGTGGAACGGATCAGGGTTTTCTCGGCATAAGCGGAGCGATGCTCAGCGGGATCTCCATTGCCAACAAGTATTTGCTGAAATAAAAGCTGTCCATTCCTGGCAATGGAACAATTTTAAAATATTGATCAGGATTCATTTCCGAAATGGTTGAGGATATAGGCGCATGCATCTTCGAGGGAGGGAAGGATTTTTGTGCAGTATCTGACCATCCAGGGACTGCATTCCTTGAACTCGAACGGAGAAAATGCGACGACAAACTTGCCGAGGTCGTGCGCGGCATAGAAAATTTCCATGCTTGTCCCTATGCTCGCCCGCGAGTAGTTCACTAGCAATATGTCGGCATCGCGGACATCCTGAAGATCGAATTCCACTATTTCATTGGCGCTGTCCAGCTCCCTGTCCTTGAATTTCCTCCTCATGGGATCGAGGGTTCTGAACTGCTTGCCTAGGAGTTTTTTCGCATCCTCCCGCCAGGCTCTCGCCGTTCCCTCGTGTTCGTCCATTATGGGACCGCTCAGATAGATTATTTTATGTCTTGGCGCATCCATTTCATTTCTCCTTTGCAAAGCCTTCATAGTTTATTGCTCTGTTTTCCACCTCGACGGGCTGGAGATCCCATATTTTACCGGCGTATTCTTTTATTGATCTGTCGCTCGAAAAAATACCCATGTTCGCAATGTTGATGATGGATTTCTCCATCCATTTCGATTTGTTCCGATAGAGTTCCGACACCGCCGACTGTGTGTCGTAGTAGGAGTTGAAGTCGGCTATGTTCATGTAGAAGTCGCCGTCCAGCGTCGCAAGCAAGGGATCGAAGAGGGAGGGATTTTCCGGAGAAAAATACCCGTTGCGGATCATTCCGATCACCTTGCTCAGCTTCGGGCTTTTCTCCAGGAAAAGCTTTGGCTGGTAGCCTCTTTTCCGCAGTTCTTCCACCTCTTCAACCGTCATTCCGAAAATGAAGATCTTGTCTCTGCCCACAGCCTTGCATATCTCCACATTCGCCCCGTCCATTGTTCCGATGGTGAGCGCGCCGTTCAGGGCGAATTTCATGTTGCCGGTACCCGAAGCTTCGGTGCCGGCAAGAGAGATTTGTTCGGACAGATCCGCCGCCGGAATGATTTTTTCAGCAAGCGAAACCCCGTAGTTGGCTATAAACAGCGTCTTGATCTTGTCCTGCACATCTTCATCATTGTTAACGACTTCCGCCACGGAATTGATGAGCTTGATGATCATTTTCGCCATGTAGTATCCGGGCGCCGCCTTCGCACCAAAAATATAGGTTCTCGGAACCACCTCATCCGAGGGATTCTCTTTTATTTCGAAATACCTGGCTATTATTCGCAGAATATTCAAAAGCTGTCTCTTATACTCGTGAAGCCGTTTTACCTGGACATCGAAAATGGAGTCCGGATTGATGCGAACTCCGTTGTTTTCCAAGATATATCTTGCCAAGTTTTCCTTGTTTTTTCTTTTCACGTCGAATAGGGCATTTTGAAAATCCTCGTCGCTGGCATGATTTTCAAGATCTTTGAGACGATCAAGGTCCCTTGCCCATCCTGAGCCGATTTTGGAGCTGACAAGTTCAGCCAGGCGCGGGTTTGCGCGTATCAGCCATCTCCTCGGGGTTATGCCGTTCGTCACATTGATGAATTTCTCGGGAAAATATTCGTAGAAATCCTTAAAAAGACCTTTTTTCAGCAGTTCCGTGTGGAGTTCTGCGACGCCGTTCACACGCTTGCTCGATGCTACGGCAAGATACGCCATTCTGATTTTCTTCTCGTCCGTCTCCTCTATGAGGGACATTCTCCCGAGCCTGTCCATGTCTCCGGGGTATCTATTTCTTACTCTGCGCAAGAAATGATCGTTGATGTCGTAGATTATTTCAGCGTGTCGCGGGAGGAGCTTCTGCAACATGGCAACCGACCATTTTTCCAGAGCTTCACTCATCAGCGTGTGATTGGTGTAACCGAAACAGCGGGAGGAAATCCCCCAGGCATCCTCCCATTCCATCCCCTCCACATCGAGGAGTATGCGCATAAGTTCCGGTACCGCCAAAGTCGGATGCGTGTCGTTGAGCTGTATGCAGATTTTCTTGTCGAAATCCTTCATCTTTCCGCCACTGTTCCTGAATCTGTTGAAGATGTCCTGAAGCGTCGCGGAAACTAGGAAAAACTGCTGTTTCAGGCGCAGTTCCTTGCCTTCGTAATTGTTGTCGTTCGGATAAAGAACTTTGGTGATGTTTTCGTTCATGGTGACTTCAATGTTAGCATTGATGTAGTCGCCCATGTTGAAGCTGGAGAGGTTGAACTCATGCACTGCCCTGGCGGCCCAAAGTCTAAGAGTGTTCACATTGTTGACGAGATAGCCCGGTATTGGCGTGTCGAACGGAAGCGCCTGAACTTTTTGCGTGTTAACCCATTCTCTGCTGAATTTTCCTGAAAATTTGCGCGACTTCTCGGTGTTTCCGTAAAATTCGACAGTCCGGACTCTGTCGAGCCTGCGGATTTCCCAAGGATTCCCCTGTCTCAGCCAACTGTCGGGCTCCTCCACCTGGTAGCCGCTGTCTATTTTTTGCCTGAATATCCCGTAGTCGTATCTGATCCCATATCCTATCGCGGGCAGTTCGAGCGTCGCCATCGAATCCAGGAAACATGCCGCAAGCCTTCCAAGACCGCCGTTCCCAAGCCCGGCATCAACCTCCATGTCTTCGATCTCCGCCAAATTGAATCCCAGCTCCGAAACCATTTCTTCAACGTTTGCAAAGACGCCGAGATTGATCATCGCGTTTCCGAGGGTCCGCCCCATAAGGTATTCGAGCGAGATGTAGCAGACGCACCTCGGGAACTTCTCCTCGTATGCCATCTGCGTCTGAATCCATCTTTCCACCATGAGGTCTCGCACAGCCAGAGCCAGAGCCTGATATTTGTCAAGCGACGTAGCCTTGTCAGGCCGCTTTGCCAGCGATCTGACAAGATGCTTCATGAACGAGTCCTTCAGCTCCTGCCTAGTTATTTCCTTCACTTTCATTTTGGTCTCCATATCTTCTTGTTTATGTTTCCACTCGCATAAAAATGTAGATGGCTCAACGCCGAACCATCATTTTTCAGTCCATTGTCGCAGAATACTTGCTTCTCTGTTCAAACAATATACATTCCCCGCGTTCGTCTATCTTGTATTTGCGATGCATTTCAGTGCTTAAAATCGTCTGCAAAAGACAGTTACCGATAAACTCGCCCAGCTTAACTGGAACCGCATTTCCAATGATTTGCTCAATTTCCGCCTTACTGCCTGAAATGTCCCACGATTCTGGAAAAGTTTGGATCAGACTGCGCTCTTTTGTGGTGAGGGGGCGAATTTTGTCGGAGATCGGGACTGCGTCCCCCTCATGCCCTGGATAGCCTTGCGGCACAGGTCGGTTTACCCCGCGAATCGTCGGGCTTGGTTCATCTATGCTAAATACTGCTCTGCGCGCATAGCTTCTTGGATGGCGATAATAGTATTGGACTCCAAATTTCTCGCCGAAGCAATCGCGAATCGTCATTGGAGCGTGTGACTGATTCATCAGGATTGCAGATATGACAGCATTGTTCTGTCCTGACATGATTCCAAAGACGACGGCTCTCTTTCTTTTTTGCGGAACCCCGCATAGGGAGGCATCCAGAACTGATGCCGTAATGCCGTAGCCGGCATCTTTAAAAATGACCAGTGCCTCAGCGAATGTCTTTGTCTTTTGAGCCCGTTCAACATTTTCCATAATGAAATATTTTGGACGAAGCATTGCAACAGTTTTTGCAAATGAGATTGTGAGGTTTGCTCTTCCCCCATTTTCATCTCGTTTTCCGGCAGATGAAAAATCTTGGCATGGAGGTCCGCCGACAATCATGTCAAAATCATATTTTTTAAGATGCGATGCGGCAAGATCGCAGTCAAGCAAGTCAAGCTTCTCAACCGGATGACCATGTATGTTTTTCCTGTAGAAGGAAATTGCGGCATCCCAATTATCGAATGCTCCAGCAATCTCTATGCCGGCATCAGACAATCCCTGGGACAGACCGCCTCCGCCGCAAAACAGATCTATAGCTTTGATTCTGCTATTCATAAAACAGCTCGCTCGAATAGTAAATAATTGCGTCAAAACGGCGTTCTGGCGAAAGAAATCTCTGTCCACCACCAAGTATTATTTCTCTGATTTGTCCCTTCTCGACTACAGGTTTGCTAAGCCGATCACAGCGCATGTGCGGATTCGTTTTTTTGCCGCTTACTGCAAATTCCTTGTCGTTGAGGTTGTCATAGGTCATCCCATCATAAATCGGCTTTTGGTAAACCTTGCCTTTTGTGGAAAGTTCATAAAGAAAACGTGAAAGCCTCAAGGCGGCCCTTTGCGGACGCGATATTTTCTCGTCATCTGCCTTGCCCGATTCTAAAAGCAAACGGCAAAGTGCAAAATCGCTCCAGACAAATATGTCAAGGCAGTTGTCTGCCAGAATTGGAACTTTGCCTTTAGTCTTCCATATCGGCTGCATCAAAAGCGGCATTTGACATCTTGAATATGTGTTGAGAAAGCTGTCAAGAGCTTCCATGATGCCATCGCGGTGCTTGGAAACTTCGACAAGATTGTCCCAGTCTCGAATTTTTGCACAGGCAGGCATGAACAAATCCCTAACTTCCTTCATGAATGGAGCGCAAGACTGTCCCATCCCCATTGCTGTGTACCGCATTGTAGGCGAACGCACAACAAGCTCCGAACCATAGTTTGCCTCATCATCTTCCGCTGTGCAGTTGTCAGGTATTGTTGTAAGCTTTATTTCAAGCGGAACAAGAGCGAGCCTGGTCTCGTGTTCAGAAATAACTAGATCAATCGGCTGAAGATCGTCAACGGTCATTTCAGCATATGGCATAAATCTGTATTCGAAGGAAAAAAACAGCTTTTCGTTCGGCAATTTTGTCCGCCATAAATCCTCGAATGAAATTTCAGAAAGCAAAGTGTTTGATTTGTTTCCGTGCCTGATAAAAACGGGGGGTATCTTGCAGTCGCGCATATAGCAGGCCAGCGCGGCTGGAAAAGAGGAATTGAACTGGTTTTTGCCCCAGGCATATGAGCTTGAAAAGTCTCGATTTGAATTCGTCAAGCCATAGAGAGCCGCTTTTTGCCGCATCGTATCACCTTGCTTTCAGATTGAAGCCATCCCAATTCCATCAAAAAAAAAGGACTCCGAGTTAACAGAGCCCTGTGTCAGTAGCCGTATCATCCCAGTCCTATCACATTCTCAGATCGTCCGCCGTGAAGTCGTCGCCCTTGAGATCCACAAAGAAAAATCCGGCGAAAAAGTCCGCAAGTTCGACTGGGTGGAACTCTCCTTCGACTTCAGCTAGGGCGGCGGCATGCACTCCGAGCGACCAGTAGTCGCGTTCGCCTGTTCTGAAGGCAAAATGCTTTTCTTCAGGGGAAGGAATGCCTGTCGTATAGTAGTGGAAATCGTTTACTCCGCGAGTCGTGTCCGTAAGCTCCATGTCTTCGGCTGAAATGACCATGAAGGAACTTTCCCAGCCGTTCATGAGACCGGCTCCGTACTGCCTGTTGATCTGCTTGATTACCTGAGCTGTCGCTCCAACGCCACCACCGAAACCAACTGCTCTTGTGGCCCAAGCTCGACCATAAGCGGCAGGACCAAATCCCAGTGTCAGCGAAAATGTGTCCATGAAATCAACCGCCCTGTTCGGCACATAGAGCAAAAGCGTGTCCGTCACATCGGCCTTGACGCTTCCCCCTAAAACAAGAGACGCGGCGCTTGCAATGATCGCAAGAATCTTCTTCATATCGTTCCTTCCTCTGTAAGTTGACATCTGTTTTTCCATCAATAGGCTCGTAATTTTACGCGAATCCCCGAGATTGTCAAGCTTTTTTCCGAAATATTTTATCTAAATTGCGCATTGGGACGGACATCGAAGCTTGAAAAAACGGATTGTTAGACAATTATATGGCGCGGTCCGGGATGTAGCGCAGTCTGGTTAGCGCGTCAGACTGGGGGTCTGAAGGTCGCGAGTTCGAGTCTCGCCATCCCGACCATTTACTTTCATTCTTGGGGGCTGTTGCAAAATAACTTTGCCATTTGGCATGGGCGCCAGATTATCAATTTCAGGGAATGAGGAATGCGCATATCGAGATATGTAAATGACGAATGACGCCGAAAGTGATAATCTGCCGCCGTGCCCCGCAGGACCGCCAGTCTTTTGACCGCTTTTCCAGCCGTTCAGTCCTTAGATATAGTTTTTCATTTTAATAAATTCAAATTGTGAATTTATTTTCCGCATCTGTGCAAGGAACTCGGCTGTCGTCATTTTCCTGAGCAGTCCCGCATCCCGCATCCTTATCGCCTTCAGCTCGTCCAGCGGAATCTTCTCACCGAATCTGGCTGGAAAACCCTTGGATATTATTATTTCTTCGCCATTCCGGTCAAGCCTGCCAAGATATATCCGATCCTGCTTCGGGGTCTTCCTCGTGCCGCGCCACACGCTCGAGGCGAGATGGACATAGGCGAACTCCCTGCCGTCCTTCAACCTGTTTTTCTGCACCTGTATGAAACTCATGCTAAGCTCCTTATTTTTGCCCATCATAGATTATATATGGTATCTATGGTTTTGTCAAGGGAACCGTCAAGAAAAAATACGGAAAAATTCAATCCGGGAGAAGGATAGATACCATCATAAATTTATTTTGGGT
>DYRX01000020.1 GCA_020718525.1 Victivallis vadensis | reverse complement strand
CGTTTTTTAGGGCTGGAAGAAGCATGGCGGCGAGTATCGCAATAATTGCGATCACCACAAGCAATTCGATCAATGTAAATCTTTTTTTCATGATTCATTCCTCCATGAGACTGAACCCTAAACCCTAAACCCTAAACCCTAAACCCTAAACCCTTCCTCGATCCCGATTCCGCCCCCGATCAAATTGTGCCTGTCGGGCGATCATCTCCAAGACAAGCCCATTAGTATTTGTAACTTATCTCCTTGATTTCAACGCTTCCCTGCTTGTTTCCGCTGCCTATCCAGATCTTGAAATTGACGCTCTTTGTCTTCGGGTCAACTTCGATCTTTTCGAGGGAGACAGTTTTTTTCCCCAGTTCGGTGAGTTCCTTTAGGAGAGGCACTGCATTTATGAATCCGCCTTTTTCGTTGAAGGTCTGAAGCTGTATCGTGATGTTTGCGTCTGTCAGCTTGCTAATGTCAATCGAGATTTCCCCATTTTTCGAGTATGGTAATCTCTCCTTGTTTTCGATCCAGCCATATGTCTTGTCGGCTTTGGGTGCAAATCCGAATCCGCCTTCGTGCAAAGCAAGAGTCTGATCGCTCGTCCAGCCCTTGTCTGAAATGCTTGATTTCCACTCTTTTTTCTCGACAGTCTGTGCGTTAAGCGCCAGCACCAAAGTCACGACTGCCCCCATCAGGATCCCTGCCAGCATCTTCTTTCTCATCTTCTCCTCCTTTTGTTTGCTTGTGAACGTTTCAAAACAAATATGCTACAAATACAGAGAAAAGCAAAAAAAATATCAATGGAATCCCCATAGCCATGCCCAAATCGTGATATTTTTCATGGCAGAAGCCTTTTGTTAGTAGAAGTATGAAAGATTTTTAAACTCTGCATAGCCTTTGCCCTGACTGCCAATCCATATTTTGAAATTCACATTTTTCACGGAGGGATCCAGCTTCAGTTTTCCGACCTGGTAGATTTCCTTTGCCGGAGCGACGATGTCTTTTCCGAGATCAACGGCGCCGATGTATTCGCCTTTGTCATTGAACAACTGCATCTGGAAAGTGAGCTTGCAGTTTGCGGTCTTGTCAATCTCAAAGCAGGCGCTGGCATTTTCGTTCAGCGGAACTTTTTCTGTCATTTCAACGCATCCGTAATTGCGCTCTGAAGATGGTGCGATGCCAAAGCCCTTTTCGCGCCATTCGACAGCATCATCCTTCCTCCATTTGCCAGGGGCTGGAATGCCGCGCCATGCGGCAGAAAATCCTTCAGGAAGGGGAAGCTCCTTGCTGAAGATTCCAATTTCCCGGATGGAAAAACCCCAATTAGTCGCTCTTTTTCCGCAATTGACGGAAAAAGATGTAAAAGGCATTTCTGGCATTTTGAATGACTGAAGACCTTTGGCGCCGCTCTTTGTTGCGAAGACTTCGACTTCTTTGCCTTCCGAGACGATGGAGACAGTGTAGTCGTGGGCGAAAGCATCTTCCCAAAGTATCGCCGCTTCACCAGCTTTCACCGCTTTGTCGAAGCTGAGCTGAAGCCTTTGATTGTCCTCGTGGGCGCTTGCCCATCTTGTCTCAATTTTTCCGTCGCAAACAAGGTCGGCGCTTCTTCCTTCGCCTTCGCTCGATATGGCTTCGGCTTTTGCTAAATTCGCAATGTTTTCGGTGTTAGAAAATCTTTCAAGCGCCTTGCGCGCCTTCTCATTTTCAGGCGAGGCGAAGGAGGCTGGTTTTATTTCATTTGTGATGTCAATATATTTTGGAATCTTGATTCCTTTTTCGTCTGCAAGAGACTTGATTGCCGCTCTCGCCTTGTCGGGGTTCCCGGCGAGAATGTCGAGCTTTGCAGATTCCAATATGGAGTCTGCACTGCTGTCTCCGGAAAGCTTTCCCTTCAAGTAGAAGATCATATATGGGATCTCGATATCTGCAGGATTGCCGTAAACATTTCCGCCCAATTTTTGAATTTCAGCCATTGTCATTTCGAGGTAGAGGTTGCCATTCTGAACAGTGGGTTCGATGACGGTTCCCTCCTGGAAATCGTTCCATGTGACAAGCTGGATGATGTCTGCGGAGCTTTTTTCGAATTCCCTCCAGTAGCGGGAATAGTTCTCTGTTCCAAGCGGTGCTTCGAATCTGGGAGCTGTTCCCCAGCCCCAGACACCTCTGTCGTCGAATCCCGGACATGCACTGCCGCAGTAGAAGTCCAGGAGGCGGTCTTCCAGCATTTTGTCGCCTGTGCGGTAGAACCATTTCAAGTAGTCGTCATTTCCGCACCATGCGAATGCGGATCTGATGTTCTTGTATTCGGCGTTGAAATTCTGCCTTATGATGTATATGTCTCCGCCGGCGGCTTCGATTATTTTGTCCCATTCTTCGGAACTGAAGTATAGCTTGCCTTTTCCGGGCCAGTCGCCCCATCCGCCAAATATAAAAACGCAGGGTTTTCCATTTTTCCTGAAATATGACTTTTTGCTGAAAAACTTCTCCGCCATGTATTTGAAGTCGGCGGCGGCTTTTTTCACAGCCTCGTCTCTTTCGGAAATCTTGTTCCAGCTTGGGAAACAAGTCTTCTCCTCGTAGCAGATCGCCGCCTTGAAGTCCATTTTTTCCGAGCGGACCAAGAGCTTCTCAAAAGATTCGTCAACGAAGCCTCCTTTTCCGTACCAGTCAATTACAAAGCCTTGGATTCCGGCAGTCTTTGCGCTAAGAATATGGTAGTCAATAGTTTCCGGATCGGAAGAGTCGTAGACACCGATACTTGGGTAGAAGACTGATGCGATGTCGCGCATTCCAGCGAAAAGGGGCTGGTTCGGATTATGCTTTGCATTTTTTCCGTCCCAGGCCCAGTGGTCAAAATTTATGATTCCGTCACTTTCCGAGAATCGGAACCAGGACATGTAATGGCAGAGAAAGTCTGTTTTTCCTTTCGTGCGGATTGTGCCTGTTTCCACTTCATGAAAAGATGAGCAAGCGCCGAGGAGAAGGCAGATTGAGACTGCTGGCAGAATATTTCCGATAAATGTTTTCACTGCAGTCGAATTTTCCATGGAAGCCTCCTCTCTTTTATTTTGATCCGCTTTTAGACTCTATAAATTTTCCGGCGTCCGAAGCATTGCCTTTTTCGGAGACAGCAATCACATTTAGAGTCGCAGTCTCATGTCCTGGCGCATCTACGAAGCATTCCGTCTTTTTTGTTTTTGCGGCCTCTTTGCTGTCTATCATCACAATATACTCTTGGGCGAGCTCGCTTTCCCTCCATTTCATAAAGAGAGAGGAATCTTTTCGTTCGACGTTCAAATCTATGACCGGTTCAGGAGAAAAGATATTTCCGGTTTTTAGCGAGATTCCAGGAGTGGACTTGCCTGTTTCGCTTCCCATTGTGATTTTGATCGTGTGTCTTCCTTCGATTGTTGAGGGGATCTCATTGCCTTTGAGAGGAATCCCATCCATCTCGATTTTATCCGCCTTGCATCCCGATCCTGCAATTTCGAAGTCCAGGACGGCCTTCCTGTATTTTACGCCTGAAATGAGGATGGACTCTCCGAATCCCTTTGGAAGCATTGGATTAAGTGCAATCGAGCCATCTTTGAATTCCATGCCCAGAAAGCATCTGAACGGGATTGAGAGAAATCCGGCAATTGACCATAGTTGCGCATCGGAGTTGATTTTCTGCTCGGTCCCGCCGCTGACTATGTTTATATTCTCCTTGAAGGTCTGAAATACGGCGGCGTTTCTCATTTGCGTCGCTATGGAATAGAGGAGAGCATTTTCGTTCCTGACTCTGGCTGATGCCCATCCAAAATACGCCTGCACGAAGGGCCAGGCGGCAAGATTGTGATATGGGATTTGTTTCTTGTGCTGTGGATAAATGCATGGAATGCCGTAAGCTGTCGCGGGAGTGCAGGAGATGACTTTTTCCGCCCTGGCATCAGTCGTGATATTGAAGAGGACTGACAAAGCTTCGCCAAGACCTTCCGAACGTCTGGAAATCTGCCCCTGCGGATAGAGAAAATAGCCGTAGTATCCGATTTCGTCTCCGAGCCAGAGATATTTGTTTATTCCAGCGAGAGTTTTTTCTCCGAGTGCTGAATATCTCTGCGAATCCTCGATCGAGCCGAAGCGCTTTTCAAGGGTTGAGAGAATTTGTAATGATTCAGCATATAAGCAATTGGTGCTAAGAGCTTTGCATTTGCCCATCTCGCCCCTGTCCATGTCTGAGGGATAAGTCTGCCAAGCCCAGTCAAGAAAGGAGGATTCCCCCATGAAAAGCCCGGTTTTTGGATCGTAAATTTCGGAGAGAGCCCTCTCCATTGATTTTTTTCCGGCATCGTATGCGAATTTCGCAAAGTGCTCGTCGCCTTGTATTTGAAAATAATCGTATGCGGCGAGAAGCCAGATCATCCTGTCGGTCTGGTGTGGCCAGCCTGTGTTCGCTTTTCTAGGGTCCTGGACAATTTCTCCGTCTTCGACCGTAACTTTGTAGGAGGCGGCAGAATTCTCAGGAAAAAGCATGTTGAGGGAGAGCAGTTGGCTGAAAGAGGCATCGCGGGTCCATACATCGCCCCAGGATGCTCCTGCTCTGAATGCGCTGTCCTGCTTTCTAATGTTGCTCTCGGCTTCCCGGACGGCAAGGCGGTATAGTGCGTCGAAGAGAGGCGCACCGGTCTTTATGGTGGGAAAGCCTTCCGGCAGATCCGGGATTCTTTTTTTGAGGATGCCGTCTATGTCAGAAAGCAGATATTTTCCATCGGAGGAGATACCGGCAGATCCGGATCTGCCCTCTATCCTGTCGGGAAAAACCGAATATTCGGCGCAAGAGAAGAGCGGCTTCGTCTCATCGGATACTTTTGTGATTTTTCCTTGAAGGGAAGCTTTGCTTTCACTGCGCGGCTCAAGACTGAGCGCAGTGCATCGGACTGTTAAATCTTTGACTGGATCCGGGCTTCCAAGCCTGACAACTCCTATCTTGAGCTCCAGTTCATGTTCTCCGGATAGTGCGCAGATTTTTGCGATGTCCAGCAAAATGAGCCCCTCTTTGCGAGTATCCCTCTGTATGTGCGTGTAGCCGTTTTTGATCTCTTTTCCGGCGAGTATGGCGAACCATCCTGAATCTGGCTCGGAGATTTCAATGGCAAGGATTTGTGTCTTGTCGAAGTCAACTTTAATTTTTTTTGAGATTCCTCCGTAATTCTGCTTCGCATCCCTTCCTATTATTGTTCCGTCTGCAAGCAGTTCCGCGCCGGATGAGCGCCAGGATTCAGGGGACATGGAAATTGGTTCCGAAGCTGGCGCGTCGGAGCAGAAAAGCGCAGGAGCGACAGCAAATAATGAGATGAAAATAGAGGTGAGACCTTTCATTAAATCTCCTTGAGTCGTTTTGCGAATTTCGCACATATTTCCAGAGATTTGAATCCAAAGTCAGCGTCAGGCTCGACGTTCGTTGCTTCCGCCCAATCGTTCCAGGTCACGATCTGGATGAATGGCATTGGCTTGGCGCATGATGGATCGCCGTTCTTGTGTCTTCTCAGATAATTTTCCGCCGCCATAAAGGTCAGCTCCAAGCTGTTTCCGCGCGTGCTTTCCCTGCACATGACTCTCGGTCTGATTGCCGGGTTCGACGGATTCGGATTCCAAGCCCAGCTTACCAGCAGATCGTTGAAGCCTGGCCAGACGCCTCCCATAATGTAGCGCAAGTTCCTGTTCTTGTTGCATGCAAGGTAATAGGATTCCAGCCACTTGTCTCCAGGATTGTCAGTGTCGAACCAGGATCCATCTCGTTCAAAGCTGTCGGGGCGGACCCAGGCATAAGCGGCGTCAGCGCCTTCCGAGCCGTCGCAGGAGGGCCAGATTATGTCAAGTCCATCCTTGCCGAAAACAGTGTCCGCCGCCCGTCTGTATTCCGAGGCTTTCCTGTCATACACAAAGATTGCCATGCATGGAGCGCCGTTTCTGCTGATGCAATATTTCCCGAACCATTTGTCGCGAAGATATTCGAAGTCTTCCTCAATGGAAACTGGCGTTTTGCCTTCTGTCGGCCACTGCGCCTGGGAATCGAATGAAATCATATACAGGAAGGGATCGTCGCGATGCTCGAAATTGTATTTTTCGAGTTCTTTCAGGAATGAGAGACCTATGATGTTTTCCACGGAATTTTTGCCGTATAGATTGACGATGAATCCGTCCAGTCCGTATTTCTTCGCAGTTTCGATCTGTTTCCTGATGATCTGCGGATCTCTCGAATCGTATTCGCCCCAGAGAGGCTGATACAGATGAGTGCGCTTGTACTGACTGCGGGAATCCCTCCAGTGCCGCCAGGCTTCCATACGAGGAAGGATCAGCCCTTTCAAATCCTTTTCTCCGCATGGAAAATCATCCGGCTTTTCCCGCGTGAACCAGGGCAAATAATGTCCCAGCAGAAGCGGCGATCTCAGTTTTTTATCCTGAATTGTGAATGAAAAGTCCATGCCTGTCCTATTTTTTTGCCTTTGCTATTTCTTTCTTAAGAACATTATAAAGGCTTGATGAGTCCAGCGAATTTGGCTCGATGAAATGTCCTTCCCAGTAATCGTTCCAGCTTGCAATGCAGACGAATTTCGGGTTGAGCTTGAGGGCGGCATCCAGCCTTTCTCGGAGGGTTTCGCCGGACTTTCTGTCGAGACTCCAACCTTCCGAAGGACCTTTGTCTCCATTTTTCAGAAAACCTGCAAATACCATGGCCTGCTCACCATTTTTGCTGAGCTCGGTCTTGTCTGCGCTTTTTGCGACGCCCCAGTACCATTCTTGGCACCAGACAGTGTGGCGGACGCAAAGCTTTTCGCTAGATGCAAATTTGTCGTTGACGGCGTCGTAGATTTCTACAAGGGGCTTTCCCCTGTATTTGAAATATCCGGGGCTCTTTTCGAAATTCTGATCTTCGCACCATTTCAGGAATTCCGCGATCTGCTCTTTTGACGCGCCGTGGCATTCCGCCATGAATGCGACATTGGGATATTCAGGCTTTGATCCGGCAATTTTTATAAACTCAAGATATGATTCGACTTTCTTTGGAACCGAAATTTCCTCCGGATTTATGCTGACGATAACAATATCTATGCCAGCGCTTCCGATTGCATCGAGATCATAGTTCATGCGAGCCATATTCCAATCCTTGAAGTTGTTGACTGGCGTAGCAGTTGTCCTGACCATTGAAACGGTATAAGGATAGTAGTGAATGCAGAAATACACTTTTTTTTCTTTCGCCGGCTCTTCCCCAATATCTAGTTTTGAAACGCAGGATGAATTGAGGAGAAGCATTGCCGCAAGAGAAATTAAAGCCAAGACCACGGTAGAGGGAGATTTTTCCGATTTTCATATTGTGTACCTCATTAGTTCGTTCACTAGATTCTCAAATTTTGCGGTGGCGACACAGCATACCTTGTCGGCTCCGCCGTAATATACGAATATTTTGTCGCCAATAAGAACGTTTCCAGTCGGGAATACAACATTTGGGAATATCCCCTCTTTTTCAAATGGAGCCTCCGGTTCAAGTATCGGGTCTGGATGCCTTGCGATGATCTTCTCAGGATTTTTCAGATCAAGCATCATCATTCCTGCGCGGTACACGTGCTGAGCGTCAACGCCGTGGTAGATGGAAAACCAGCCGAGCTCAGTTTTAATTGGAGGAGCGCTCCCGCCAATCTTTTTATGCTCCCAGGCGAAAAGAGACCCGGCAAGAAATTTGTCGTTCCCCCAGTCCAGCAAATTCTTCGAGTAGGAAAGCCATATTCCAGCCTTTTCGTTCGGATAGCCCGGACCGCACCACTCCGAAGGCCGTCGCATCATGGCGTATCTGTCGGAAAACTTTTCAGGAAAAAGAATCACATCTCTGTCGTCAACGTCCCCTCCGATCATTGCGCCGAGCTTTTCATATTTTTTGAAGTCGCGAGTCCTCGCCAGAGCGGAAACAGTAAGGTTTTTTGCGAATTTCGCAGGAGCATCAGGTGGAGCCCCCCTGAGTCCACCCGGAATCCAGTATGCTCCGGGCGCATAGGGACGGCAGGCGTAGGTGACATAGAAGAAGCCTTCAATCCCGGTAACTCTCGCATCCTCTATACAGCCGCCGTCATAAGTCCCCTCGCTCGGAAAAAGAACGGGATTGATTGCGCTCTGCCTCTCAAAATTGAAACCATCTTTGCTTGTCGCCAAGGAGACGCAAATCTTGTAGTCGGGCGCCTCGCCTGCCGCCCTGTAAAGAAGCTGGACTTTCCCATCATGGACAAAGGCGCCCGGATTGAGAACCCCAAATTCTTCGTGTCTGAATTCACTGTTGGGCGAAAGTATCGGATTTCCTGCATATTTATCGAGCATCTCTCGATCTCCCCAGCATTTAGTTTGATTCCAGTTCTGATGATACGTGTCATCATAATTTTACAGCATGACATCTCCGATTTCAAGTGGGTGCTTTCATTTTTATGAAAAATTATAGGCATAAATCAGGCCCTATGCTCACGTGGACGTGCATAAAAACGGGAAAATGATGGAAATTTGCTACAAGGGGGGGCGGAACTCATGCGGATTTAGTCTTCCTTGCCCGAATATTTTGGCAGGGCTTGGATTTTTCCGGCTCCGTGATAGATTATGCACCTTTGTCGCAGTCCAGGGCGGAACTTTTCAATTTTGGCTGTCGCTCTGGGTGCGGTGTCAGATTGTTTGCTGGGGCGTAGAAACATGTTTCGAACAGGGAAAGGTATGATACAGTGGCTATAAATGTACTAGTTGGAATACAGTGGGGAGACGAGGGGAAGGGCAAGGTTATAGACGTCCTCACTGAGAGCGCCGACGTCGTCGTCCGTTTCCAGGGCGGCAACAATGCCGGGCACACGGTTGAGTTCGGCAATGAAAAATTTGTTCTGCACCTGATTCCCTCCGGAATTTTCCGAGAGAAATCCGTCTGTGTCATTGGGAATGGAGTTGTCGTTGATCCTCTGATACTCATGAAGGAGGTGAAGGATCTTGAATCGCGCGGGATTGCGGTTTCCGGAAGACTGCACGTCAGTTCGAGAGCCCATCTGATCATGCCTTATCACGGGATGATGGACGCCCTGTATGAAAACGCGCGTTCGTCCGACAAGAAGATAGGAACGACCAAGCGTGGAATTGGTCCGGCGTATGCCGACAAGGCTTCGCGCGTTGGGATAAGGGCTCTTGAGCTCTGCGATTTCGACAGGTTTTCACGGCACTTCAAGGAGATGGCGCTTCACTACAACAGGATTTTCGCGTCGTCGGGATCTGAACAGCTTGAGATTACCGGATCTCTTGAGAAGCTTGAAGTCGCCGCAAAATTCCTTGCCCCCTACATTTCCGACACTGTGCTCATGATCAACAAATTCGCGAGGGAGAAAAAGGACATCCTATTTGAGGGTGCGCAGGGAATGTTTCTGGATCTTGACTATGGAACCTATCCTTTCGTGACCAGCAGCAACACCACTTCAGGCGGAGCCTGCACCGGATCGGGGCTTTCTCCTAAATTCATTGACGGAGTGATAGGCGTCATGAAGGCGTATACAACCAGGGTAGGGGAGGGACCATTCCCAAGCGAGCTGAAATGCGCAGATGGAGCTAGAATACGCGAAATAGGCCATGAGTTCGGCGCGACGACAGGCCGTCCGAGAAGATGCGGATGGTTTGATGCGGTCTCCGCAAAATACTCCTGCATGGTGAACGGAGTTGACATTCTTGCCGTAACCAAGCTCGACGTGCTCGACAGCTTCGAGGAAATCAAGATCTGCACGGCATACGAGATAGACGGAAAGAGGACGGAAGTGATGCCTGCGGACACAGAGGACGTGGCGCGCGCCGTTCCCGTTTACGAGCCTTTCACTGGCTGGATGCAAAAGACGTCGGACGCAAGATCCTTTGCTGAACTCCCTCCCAGGGCGCAGACATATCTGAAGAAGATAGCGGGGCTGGTCTCTGCGGACATGAGGCTTGTCTCGGTCGGACCAAACAGAAACCAGACTTTCCACGTCAGATGAGCTCTTTTCAAAAAGGCGCGACAATCTGCATCGTCAACTACAAGACGGAGCTTTTGACGCGTCTCTGCCTTAGGAGCATAAGAAAATTCACAAAGCCGCCATACAAGCTGATCGCCGTTGACAACAATTCCGGAGACGCATCGCTTGAATATCTCCGCTCCTTGAGCTGGATTAAGCTCATAGAGCGGAACGGAGAAGAAATCCGCTCCGGATCCTGGGCTCATGGCAGTGGACTTGACAGAGGGCTGGCGGAATGTGACACCGAATATTTCATTGCGATGCATTCTGACATTGTTGTGAGGCACAATGGATGGCTCGATCTTTTAACTGCTCCGGCAGATTCTGATCCGGCCATTGCCTGCGTCGGATCCGGCAAGCTTGAAGACCGTCCAGACTGGCTTGAATCGCTGAGAAGAGCCACGGATCTGAAGAGATTTTTCAGAAAAATTGGCGGAGGACAGGATATGGACTCCTTCTACATAAGGGCTATTTGCGCTCTCTACAGGACGGAATGCCTCAAATCTTTGAAGCTCTCCTTTTCCGACGGGACAGACAAAGGTGTCACCTGCGGAAAAAAACTCTATTTTGATCTGCTCCAGTCCGGCGCAGAAACTTTGCAGATTTCCTCTTCAAAAATGAAGGACGCGCTCTGGCATCTTGCCCACGCGACAATGGTGCTCAACCCCGAATTCAAGGTCCGGAAAAGAACGGAGGAGAAATGCAGGAAGAAACTGGCGAAGCTGATGGATTCCCAGCTAATCAAGGATTTGTCAAATGACACATCTCTCGACAAGTAGTTCAAGGCGTCTTCTCCTGCCTGCGCTGGCGCTTTCCTTGCTGTTGCTGAGCGCATGCAAGACTACGACAATCACCTCCGAGCCACCAGGCGCGGAAGTCTGGCTCAACGACAAATACGTCGGGAAAACCCCGGTCAACGAGTTCAAAGTGCCGCAGGAGATCGGACACATGAACAAATACCGCTTCAAGGCCTTTCTCGACGGCTACGAGACGGCGACTCAGACATTCTACGAATCTCCAATGATGAATGTCCTCGACGTGGTCCCGTCAAAAATAAATTTCAAGATGACCCCGCTGAAACGCAAGAGCGAAAATCCCGGAACAGAGAATCCCCAGCCCGAGCCAACTCATTGAATTGCATGGCATTATGGCAGTAACCCGATTTTCACGCGGAAATCGGATTAATGATCCACATCGTCACAGACTATTTATTACTGAAATATTTCATCGTAAATTTGACTTTTTGACGTGGTCTATTACATTCTGATCCTCCAACAAACCTAGAAAGGCTTCTAGAAAGGCTTCTGAAATGACGAAGATCGCATTTATCGGCGCGGGCAGTTTCGGATTCACAAGAACGCTTGTGAGGGACATCCTCACATTTCCGCTTCTGAAGGACTCTACAATTGTTCTGATGGACGTTGACAAGGAGCGCCTGAGCTGGATCACCAAGGCTGTCGAGAAAATTGTCAAGGCAGGCAATTATCCCGCGAAGATCGTGTCCACGATGGACCGCAAGGAAGCCCTCAAGGGTGCTGACGCCGTCATGTGCACAATTCTTGCCGGCGGACTAGATGTCTGGCGGCACGACATCGAAATTCCTAAAAAGTATAAAGTTGACTTCAATGTGGGAGACACCAGAGGGATTGCAGGCATTTTCAGGGCGCTCAGGACTATGCCCGTAATGCTCGACATATGCAAGGACATCGAAAGATTATGTCCGAATGCGATCATGCTCAACTACACCAATCCGATGCCAATGCTTTGCAATGCGATGCAGAGATGCAGTTCTGCCAATGTTACCGGTCTCTGCCACAGCGTACAAGGAATGCCGAGAGATTTTGAAAGATGGCTTGGGATTCCTACCGGCGAAATCGAATACCATTGTGCGGGCATCAATCACCAGGCGTGGTATCTAGAACTGAAGCACAAGGGCAAGGATCTTTATCCGGCACTGAGAAAACTTGTTTCTGAAGACAGCAAGATCTACAACGAAGAGCATGTCAGAAACGAGATGTTCCTACAGCTCGGTTATTACGTTACAGAATCAAGCGGACACAGCTCCGAATACAGTTGGTGGTTCAGAAAACGCCCCGATCTCATAAAGAAATACTGCTCCCCCACCAAGGGATGCGCCTGGAATCCCGGCGAGTATGCATTCATCTTGAAATGCTATGCTGATCGGGACAGGAACGGCAAGTGGAGAAAAGACATTCAGGAATGGCTCGCCCAAAAAGATATAGATCTCGCTCGCGGGCATGAATACGCCGCCTCGATAATAAATGCCTGGGTCGGAGGCGAAATCTTCGGCTTCAATGGAAACGTCATGAACAACGGCGTAATCACAAATCTTCCCAAGGAAGCCTGCGTCGAAGTGCCTGTCTTCGCATCCAAAAACCGCGTCAGCGTGTCATATGTGGGCGAGCTTCCCATCCAATTGGCGACCTTGAACAATGTAAGCGCCGCCACCGAAATTATGACCGTAAATTCCTACATCGAGAAAAATCCGGAGATGGTATTCCATGCATGCGCCTACGATCCGATGTGCGCATCTGTATTGTCTATGGCGGAAATTAGAAAGCTAGTTCAGGAGATGCTCAACAAGAACAAGGCCTATCTGCCACAGTTCAAGAGCGTGAAGATTTCCTGATCATCTTTCCTGTCCTGCACTTGATTAACGACAGAAACCGCCCGAGCTTCAGCCCGTTTTCCCATCGGAAAACGGGTTTTTTAAAGTGTCTTTCCTATAGATTCATGTGCTTTTAGCGCTTTAAGATTCCGGATTGAAAAGCTCTGCTTACACAGAGCACTCCGAAAGACGGCTTTGCCGTCAAGAGCGGAGTTACTGTCCAGCCTTCTGCCTGTCTCTTCATTATTATTTTTAATTTTGCACTTAGCATTTTGCTCTTTGCAATTTCCGGCAATGTATTTCCAACTTTCGAAGTCCTTTTCGTGTGTTGTCCCATTTTTCTCAGTCAGCTCTTTTATCAGCATAATTATAGCTATAGGTCTGACCCCGTGAGCCCCCGTGTGGACTGGTGAAAATTACTTTCCCACACCCTCTGGTCTGCCGCAGTTCATTTCCGTAAGTTTATGCCAGTCTATTGTGCCGTCAGTCAGGCAATATTCAGCGATAAAATCACGGGTGAAGCGATTGACGGCTTTATTCCATTCGACAATGAATTCCTGTCTGTGCCTGGCTGGCAGTTCACGCATTGCATCAATTATTTGCAGGTAGAATCCGGAATCCCCGGTAAGCTCCTCCCAGAAAGACTGACCTGCCAGCTCACGGAAAGAGACAGATTCGGAAGGCTTGGTTTTTTTGTTGCCGTAGCAATAGCCAACAATGGGATCGAACTGTTTCTGCAACTTTATCATTCGGCTTTTCAAAGCCAGAAAATCCTGGTTTTGCCTCCGTCGGCTTTGGGCATTGAAGACAGATGGACCAGATTTTACCGCTATGGCTTTGTAGGTGTTTCCCGTTTCGATTACAACATCAGCACCTTCGGAAGGGGAAGCCGTACCATTTGAAACAGCTTTGGCGAGCGGTTCAAAGAATGCATCCCCAAAAATCCCCTCGTCGGATGATGACATATACGCCTTCAGGAGACCCTCGACTATTTCCGCCGCCGAGTGCATGCCTATGGCTCGGAAAAGATATGGGTTCTTGCGTTTCAGTGCGTCTCTCAGCTTGAGACCGCTAAGCTTCGCAATTCGACGAACATAAAAATCGTTGAGCAATTTGGCAACAATGACCTCGGTCTCTGGTTTTTTCATCATATTTCCTCCAAATTTCCAAGATGGTTCATTACAGTTTTCCCAATCACATATCCCAACCCCAGTGGAACGGCGTTGCCTATCTGCCGATATTTGTCTGATATGGTTCCGGAAAAAATCCAGTCGTCCGGAAATTGCTGTATCCGGGCATATTCCCTTACCGAAAGCGGGCGCAGTTCTGTGGGATGGCACAGGCAGGTGCTTTTCTGGATCGGGCTTGTCGGAACCGTTGGAGACGGCTTCTTAAAAGTCAACCTGCGATAGAAGCCCACACGGCCGCCGCTTGATTCGTATGCGCCCCCCAGCGCCTCCTTCTGCATTTCCAATGGCAAATCCCGCCAGTTCTGCCCTTCTTTAAGGAGAGAAAGAAAACTGGCTCGCGATGGTGAAAACGACACGAATTCCGGCTTCTGCTCGTGCAAATCGCCTATGGCGTCACCGAGTGTCCGCCAGCGTCGTTGAAACAATGTTTCTTCCTGAGCGTACGCGCCAACGGGCATCACGAGCTGGTATCCATCCCTGCTTCCTAAAAAAACGACCCTCTCGCGTTTTTGAGGTGTTCCGTAGTTCGCAGCATTGACGAGTTGGGCCGTAACGGTATAGCCCATTTTGTCGAACTGACCGTTCAACATGGACATTACCGTTCCTTTTCCATAGCAAAGACTTTTCCCCCTTTCGACAAGCGGGATGTGCTCCAGAGCGGCGGAGAGAATTCCACGGACATTTTCCATCACGAAAAATGGCGGACGGATTTCGTCAACCAACTTGAGAAAATCGAACATCACCTGTCCACGCGGATCATTGAAGGACTGCCGTTTCCCTGCAGTGCTGAACGACGGGCAAGGCGGACCGCCGACCATGACGCTGACATCATCCCGTTCCAATCCAAAGGTGGAAAGCAGTCTGCCGCCATCATTCCATTCCTTTATATCGCCTTCGATCAACGGAATTTCCGGACGGTTATTTCTGATGGTTTCGCAGGCTCTTTTATCCAATTCCAGGCATCCGGCGCAGGAAAACCCGGCCGCCTCCATGCCAAGATCGAGCCCCATGGCACCGCTGAACAAGGAAATCATTTTAGGTTTTTCATTCCTTGAGACAGTCGGGGAGTAGCGAATGCTGGTCTCTTTGACGGAAAAAACGTCCTTTCGCGAAGAATATTTTCTCCCGAGAAGATAAAACTTGTTTTTGTGCATGATATTTCAACTCGGATGGCGACTAATTGCTTAAATAGTTTCGAATGGCTGAAAGTAGCATGATCCACATCCAGTTTCAAGAATAATTTACTTCTAAATCATCTTCCATGCCGGTTCAGAGTATCTTTTTATCAGTTGCTGATAGAAATTTTGATTTCCATGATGGTCGAGGATAAGGTGGCAGGTAGGAAAATCAAGCGTATAAAATGGGAAAATGCTGGAATTTCAGATGTCCGAACCTCCGTGATTTTTCAGTGGCACTTTTGGTCTTAAGTATGGCAGTTTTTCCGAAACTGCCTCTTCTTGATCCGTTCTCGTAAAGAACGGCATACTTTTCCGAAACGCCTTCTTCAGGGCGGAATTCCAATTAGTTGAGGGGAAATCACATGAAATATTCTCTCACAAAGGCGCAAAGGCACAAAGGAAGAATGAAACTTGCCTGTCCTGGAAGGACAAATATTGGACATCAGACAGACGGACAAATCCGAATTTGCCCGCCTGTCCGTGTCCAATTCCATTGTTTTTATCTATGAAAAACAATGGGCAAGTTTCAAGGCGGACAACATTTTTCTTTACTTCGTGTGCTTTGTGTCTTCGTGTGAGACAATGTTCAACTTTTGGGAAATGCACCCGCCACCAAATTGAAAGAAACTGGGAATCTGCATGATCTAATCTCGGGGGCTTTGAGCAGAAGTTCCAGACTTTTTTCATTTTGATTGAGATGTTTTAACGATGAAGCCATGAGTTCGTCCGGGATCTTCTCGTCATTCGAAGGAATCGGACTCTTCCATGACAGCATCACGGAATCATCTCCATATCTCAAGCCTGCGACTGGCGGAGGTGAATATAGCCCCCCACAAGACTGCAATAAATACGATGAAATAGCAAGGCCGTTCATGAGATATATCATAGTTTGGTGAGTTGTGGAGAGTTCCCATAGGAGGTCGCCATTGCCGTCCGAGTCGAAATCGGCGATGTCTTTGACTTTCCAGTTTTTATTGCTGGACGAATAGATTTTTTTGACGGAAACCGGCGAAATCCCGTCCATTAGATAGCCGATTCCGGAACCTGCATCGTCGGTCCAAAGCAGGTCGCTTTTGCCGTTGCCGTCGAGATCGCCTATTTTGTCAATGCGCCAAGCCGGATTTGTTATTCTGTATGTGTAGCCATGGGAGGCAATATTAATTCCGTCCATAAGATAAATGTATCCGTAGCCGGAAGTCGAATGCCATAGGATGTCGGTTTTTTCGTCACCGTTGAAATCTCCATAACCTACGATGTTCCAGGCGCCGCTGGAACTGTATATGGGGCCAGCCTGGAGTATGCTGGCTCCGTCCATGAGCCTGATTTCACCGAGGCCTGAGGAATTTTCGAGAAGGAGGTCTGCCATGCCGTCCCCATTGAAGTCGGCGACTTTTTTCAAGGACGTTGAAGGTGCTTTGTTTGTATATGCCCATCCGCCGGATTTGATCGCTGTTCCGTCCATGAACCAGATGTAGCCGTTGCTTTGATCTTTGCTTTCGACGAGCAGGTCGTCTTTGCCGTCGCCGTTGAAGTCTGAGGCCTCCTTGATGCTCCAAGTTCCTCCCTCATAGATAGTTGCGGCATTCGTAACGGAAATCCCGTCGAGAATGTAGATGATGATTGCGTTTGTAGAACTGTTGATCCAGAGGAGGTCGCTTTTACCATCTCCGTTGAAGTCGGCAAACGCCCTCATCTTCCAGTCGTGATTGCTTATGGTGTAAACGACATCTGAAGACTCAATATTCATACCGTCCATGAGAAATCCCCAGCCGCTTGAAGAGCTTTCCGCCAGAATGTCCTCCTTCCCGTCCCCGTTGAAATCAATTTCAGGGATTGGACCGTATTTGGCGAGGAACGGCGAAATTTTTCCGCCTGCCGTGCCGAAACCTCCACCTGCGTAGAGATTTCCAGCGCGATCAAATGCAATGGAATAAACAGGACCGTCTGTTCCAGCACCTGGGATGCTCCAATTTGTGCCGTTCCATTTGGTGATGTAATTTAAGTTGTTTGCGTTTTCCAACCATCCGCCCACATAGACATTGCCTTTTCCATCGCACGCGACAGTTTGGGGACTTCCGCCGCCGAGCCCGTTTCCGAGCGCGCTCCAGCTTGTGCCGTCCCATTTTGCGAAGCCGTTCACGGTAAGTCCGCCGGCTTTAAAAAAAGACCCGCACGCGTAGAGATTGCCGGCGGCATCCACCGCCAAATCGTTGACATCCCTGTCCATTCCTGTTCCGAGCGGTGACCAGTTCGAACCGTCCCACTTGGCGATATTGTTTGCTGGAACACCTCCGATTGCCTCGAACGCGCCACCCGCGTAAAGATTGCCGTGATCGTCGGACACGAGCGCAGTCACGGCGCCCAGGTCGCCAATTTCAATATAAGTCCAGGTCGAGCCGTCCCATTTGGCGAGAGCACTAGAATTCGCTATTCCGGCATAAAGACAACCAGACGAATCAAACGCAATGTCATATATGAGGTAAAAATAAGGAGTTGGAACAGTTCCAAGACTGCTCCAGTTTGTTCCATCCCATCTGGCTATATTGTTGACTTGAATTCCACCGGCGAAAAAAAAAGTTCCTCCCGCATAGAGATTCCCTGAATTGTCAAAGGCGATCGCCCAGACAGAACTGCTTGTGCCGCTGCCGAGCGGGTTCCATTTCGAGCCGTCCCATTTTGCAATATTGTTTGCCGGTTTTCCGCCTGCCATGGTGAAACTACCGCCCGCGTAAAGATTGCCGGAAGCGTCGAAGGCCAATTTCATGGCTGTACCGCTCAAGCCAATTTGCAAGTCGTTGCGCGTCATATCATTCCACTCGGAGCCATCCCAGCGAGCTATGCCTTTCATCGCTATTTCTCCGGAAGAAGCGAAACTGCCCGTCGCAAAAATATTGCCGGAAGGATCTGGGGACAGAGAATATACAATTGCACCCAGGCCGTTTCCGAGTGGGTTCCAGTTTGTTCCGTTCCATACGGCCACATGATTGGCTGCAACGCCTCCGGCGTTCGAGAAATCACCTCCGGCATAAATTTTGCCTGATCCGTCAAAAGCGAAACACCTGACAAAATTGTCCGTTCCCCCGCTCAGAGAGTTCCAGTTTGCGCCATCCCACCGTGCAAGATAGTTCGCATTGACACCGGATGCCCGAGTAAATGCGCCCCCGGCGCAAAGATTTCCCTCTGCATCAAATCCCAAAGCGAATACGCTGGAATTCATTCCTGTTCCGAGGGCGTTCCAAGTTGAACCGTACCACCTGGCAATATTATTCACGGTGATTCCTCCGGCGGTCGTGAAACTGCCCCCTGCGTAAAGGTTACCTGATGAGTCAAGAACAATTGAATTCACATTGCCGTTCATTCCAGTCCCAAGTGCGCTCCAGCTCGTTCCATCCCATTTTGCGATTTTTTGCGCCGAAACGCCACCTGCGTCTCTGAAAGAACCTCCGGCATACAGATTTCCAGCATCGTCGCATGCGAGCGTCAAAACCTCATTATCCATCCCGCTTCCGAGAGGATTCCAGTTTTTTCCATCCCATCTGGCAACGGATTTAGTGCTTGTCCCTGCGGGAACGGATACATCGCCGCCCGCATAGAGATTCCCAAGGTCGTCGCATGCAAGTGCCTTGACACTGTATTTCAACCCGGAGCCGAGCGGAGTCCATCGGTCTCCATCCCATTTGGCGATGCGGCTGGCAAGGACGTTTCCGACTGACGAGAAAGACCCTCCGATGTAAAGGGTTCCTTGAGACCAGAGCGAAGCATAGACGGTTCCGTTGCTTCCGTTCGTCACTCCGAGACTCTGCCAGCCGAAGTTCGTCGCTGAAGCGCAGACTGCAGAGCTTACAAACAACAAAAACAAGACACAGTGCCTGTTTATGCTTTTCTTTTTTCTTATGAGACAATAACTGGTAGGAATTTTGATTTTAATGATACTCGAAGATAAACTGGTAGACGATGAAAATCAAGGATATTAAATTGGAAAGTCGGCGCAAAATCGGGTTCGGCATCGCTATCGGAATCGGTATTGAGGAAAATTTGCTGACCGTTAAGCAGGTGGGTAAGTCATCTTGCAGAATGAAGTATGGCTCTTTCGCCGAAAGAGCCTCGTGCCACTTTCGGCAAAAGTGGCATACTTCCCAAAAGTCCACGTTTATTTTCACATGTCAAATCGGGCAAGAATCATCAATTAAATATTGATGTCCCTAATATTCAATTTTTTAATTCTTCTCCAGATCTGCCGGCAAGTTGATTTTCATTCTTTCGGCGAGTTTGTGGTTGATTGCGAGTCTTTTCTTTGCGATTTCAAGTATAGGAATTTTTGCCGGACTTTCACCGCGAAGGACTCGGGCGGCGATTTTACCCGCTTCAAAGCCGCTCTGATGCCATCCGATCCCGACACCAATGAGGGCGCCACGATCTACAAATTCTGGATCGTTGATGATCAGCGGAATGCCGGAGGCATTGCAGGGCGCAATTACGCCCTCGAGGGACTGTAGAACTGTGTTGTCCCCGGTGATCCAGACGGCGTCGACATTTTTTGAAAGCACAGCCTTTGTTGCAGTTATCACGTCCGCAGGACTGCTCACGGTCATCTCCTCGAGTCCGATATTTTTAGCCTGCAGAATTTTGCGTGCAAGAGAGACGGCCTTTACTGAATTTGACTCCGAAGCATTGTAGATGGTTCCGATTTTCCTAGTCTCTGGAAAAGTCCGCAAAATGACATCCATGGTGTCGGCAATCGGCGGAAATGAGGCGACTCCGGTCGCATTTGGAATGTGATCATCCAGACTTTTTCCTGCTCCGGCTCCGAGAGGATCATAGGTGTATACAAAAACCATTGGTGTCATTTTTACTGATGCAAAAGCGGCCGCCAGACCCGGGGTGCTCATGGGCACAATCAGATCCAAGTCCTGATCGTCGAGGGCCTTCATAAGCTGTGGCAGATGGGAAATTTCTCCGAATGCGTGCTTTCTCAGGACTTCGAGATTCTCTCCTTCGACAAACCCTTCCGAAGCAAGGCCGTCGAGATAGCCCTTGATTGCATTATCGGCGGCATCGTCGGGTCCAAAGGACGCGAATGCTATTCTATATTTTTTCGAGGCATTCTCCTCGTGGGGAGTCTCTTTCTTTCCGCATCCTCCCAGAACAGAGAAAAATGCCAGGACAGCGCAGACAATCAGAAAATAATGAAGTGAAATTGAGTGTTCTAGGATTCGGACACAAAGATGGCTTTGATTTTTCAGTGCTTTCATGTATTTTCCATTGACTTTCTTTTCTTGAATTGTAAATGACATGGTTTGGAAATCTAGCACAGGCTTGCCCCGATGGCAAGCGATTGGACAAGCATTGTGGAAAACAGAAAAACACGGCTGATATTTGCGGTAAGACGCCTGCTTCTCGGCATAGGCCTCATCTCCTTTGCCTCTCTTATTCTTCTGCTTTCCGACATCCCCAGCGGAAAAGCGGGACGCAGGCAGGGTTTTTCAATGCAGGACTCGGGACGTGAAAAAATTCTGCCAAAAATCGCGGTTTTGAAGTTTGCTTCGAGGGAAGTCCTCGATCAAGGCTATGACGGGGTGCTTGAAGCGCTCCGAGAATCGGGCTTCAAGGACGGAGAAACTGTGAATATCACGGTTTACAATCCGGAAAACGATCTGCCGACTGCAAACAGCATGGCGAAGACGATACTCGAAGGGAAATATCGGATAGTGATCACGCTGAGCACTCCCATGCTCCAGGTCATGGCGGCGGCCAATCATAACGGCAAATTGCCGCATGTCTTCGGGATCGTCACAGATCCATTTGTCTCCGGGGTCGGAATAAGCAGGGAAAACTCTTTCGACAGACCGCGGCATCTGGCGGGTGTCGGGACATTTCAGCCCGTCAAGGAGCTGTTCAGAATTGCAAAAAAATGCAATCCGTCCCTGCGTAAGGTCGGAGTCGCATGGTGTCCTTCGGAAACCTGTTCAGAGGCATGCGTACGCTTGGCTCGAGAGGTCTGTCGCGACGAGCTGAACATCGAGCTTCTTGAGGCGACAGTTGACGGGACAGCCGCAGTGCACGACAGCGTCCTGTCACTTATTGCAAGGGGGGCGGAGGCTATCTGGATCGGCGGAGACAATATTGTCGAGTCCGCCTCGGCTTCTGTTATAAAAAGCGCCGGCGATGCCGGAATCCCGGTCATTGCAAACGCTCCAAACCATGCCGACAATGGAGCTTTGATCGCTTTGGGCGCGGATTACTGGGAGGTTGGACGCGCGACAGGAAAGATCGCGGCGGAACTCATGAATGGAAGGAGTCCCTCTTCTTTTCCGGTACGCGATTACGTGCCCTGCTCACTGACCCTCAATTTGGACAGTTTGGCGAAGACGGACAGTGCATGGTCTTTTCCCAAAGACATTCTTGATTCGGCGGCAGTCCTGAGAAAGGACGGGAAAAACCAAAACAGAAAGCAGACAGCTTCAGGAAATGCCTCCGCCAACAGGGCGAAGCGGGGACATCCCCAAAAAATCAGACTTTTTTTTATCAATTACAGCGACACTTCGCATGTTGAGGAATCCATGCTTGGCTTCAACGAGCAGATGGATGCAATCGGATTCGTCAAAGGCAAAGACTATGACATATGCTTCGCGAACGCCCAGGGAGACATGGCGGCTCTGCTTTCCCTCATGGACAGGGCTAAAACTGAGATGCCAGACATACTCCTTCTGACCTCGACTCCTTCGCTTCAGGCGGCGATCTCGAAAAAGTTCAGTTTTCCTGTCGTCTTTGGAAGCGTGGCGGATCCTATCCTGGCAGGCGCAGGAAAAAGTTTCAGAGATCACGAGCCCAATGTGACAGGAATCAGCACCATGAGCGATTTTGACGGAATGATTTCAATAATTTCCGAATATTTTCCCAACGTACAGACGATTGGAACTCTCTACTCTCCGGCTGAAATCAATTCGGTTGTCTATATGGAAAAGCTTGCAGAAGCGGCAAAGAAGAAAAATATCGCGCTCAAAACAAGGTCTGTCGCCTCCCCCTCAGAAACCGGCGAAGCCGCCGATGCACTGATCGAGGATCGCATTGACATCCTCTGCCAGATATCGGACAATCTCACAGATTCTGGTTTTTCCGGAATAACTGCGGCATGCAGAAAAGCTTCCGTTCCTCTTTTTTCCTTTCAAAGCGCAAAAGTAAAGTCGGGGGGAGCCGCCCTTGCTTTGTCAAGGGACTACATGCAGGTTGGCCGCGACATGGCATCTCTTGTGAATAGAATCCGTGACGGAGAGAAGACTGCCGATATTCCTTTCGAGCAGGTGAGCAAGACAAGTCTCTACGTAAATCCATCGAACGCAAAGCAATTCGGGCTGAAGATTCCTGAAGGACTTTTGAAAAAAGCCGACAAAATCTGCGGAGAATAGAAAGATGTCAGAACATATTGAATTCATAAGAGGTTTGAACGGAGAAAACTGCGTTCTTTTCATCAAAGGCAGGCTCGATGCCGCTGGCGCTGTATCATTCGACAAGGAAATCGAGGATATCCTTTACTGCGGAGGTAGAAAAATAAGCGCGGAAATGTCTGCAGTCGCCTATATGAGCTCCGCCGGTCTGAGATCTCTGATAAAAACCTACAAGGATTTCAAGAAATTCGGGGGTTCCCTCTCGATTTCAAACCCCTCTCCCTCGGTCATGTCAGTCCTCAAGCTGAGCCGCCTCGACGCCATTCTTGTCCAAAGCGGAGCGCAGTCAAATGCGGAAATGCCACAACAGTCTTCAAGCGGATGGGAAGCCATGTCCTCCCAAATCCCGGAGCTAAACTGCGAAATTCGCAGATTTCATTCTGTTCCTGACGCCCAGCCAGTCCTTCGCGGCTCTCCGGAAAAACTTTCATCTTTGGGCTTCGGAGCTTCAGATGCCGAGCTTTTTTCTCTGGAAGATGACGAATCCGCCGTCGGCATCGCCGCGTTCGGTTCCGGCTTTGAAGACTGCAAGTCGCGCTTCGGCGAGTTCATGGCCGTATGCGGCTCTGCCGCATGCCTTCCCTCGGATGACACCAAATATCCGGATTTCATGACGAAAGGCGAAAAAATCATGCCGCAGGCTAATGTCCTCTACTCTATTGGCTTCCGCGGCAGGCCGTCGTCATGCATCCGCTTTGAAACTGCATCGGAGAAGAGAAGCATTGAAATATCGAAGATCCTTTCTGCCGCACTTGCTTCTTCAGGTGCGAAAACTGCCGGAATCGTGATGCTGGCGGAATCGTCGGGGCTGGTGGCCGCATCCATGAAAAAGGCGCCATTCTCCAATAGCAGCTCTGACTTCTTTTCTGAAAGCGAAGTCAGGCAGAGACTGGACTTCTCCCATGAAAGAATTTTTGAAAGAAACGTCGTTCTCGTCTGCGGTCTTCTCTCGAAGTCACCTGAGGGCAGGATATCTGATTTTCTGCGTCCGATGAACGTCGCCTCCGAAGAGACTACGCCGCTTTTTGGACATCTCCACGCTTGCGTCTTCAGCTTCCAGGCGCTTCCGAGAAGGGAAATCGTTTTGGAAGAGGAGCTCAGAAAGCTTTTCGACGAGAGGGAAATGATCTCCCTTCTGCATCTGCTTTCAGACAATAGGGAAATCGTAGGAGCTGGGGAAAGTCTCCTTTCCGAGGGCGCAGTCTGGATATGGAAAATCGCCGAGGCGCCGCCTGGAGGGAAAGCATGAACTTGCTAGTAGGCTCCCTCACGATAGGTCTAATTCTTTCCCTCCTGGCACTGGGCGTCTACATATCATTCCGCATTTTCGATTTCGCCGACATAAGCGCTGACGGCTCGATAACTCTTGGTGCCTCCGTCTCCGCCATATGCCTCCTCAACGGATGGAATCCGATGACTGCCGTCCTGGCAGGAGCGCTTGCCGGCTTTGTCTCAGGTGCAGTGACAGGACTGCTTCACACGCTCTTCAAAATACATGCGCTACTATCCGGAATTCTCGTCATGACAGCTCTTTACTCGATCAACCTGCGAATCATGGGGCGAAGCAACATCCCTCTGCTCGATGCGGACACCTTTGTAAGAAGAGCGGAGAATTTTTTCGGACGCTTTTTTCCTGCCGGTGACTACATTCCGATTATGGGCTGGGAACTCCTAAAAAGGGACGCATGTGCCTTGATCGCAGTCTCGCTTATCATTGGAGCGGCATCCGTTCTCACATATTGCTTTTTCAAGACAAAGCTTGGATCCGCAATGAGAGCTACCGGCGACAACCCTCAGATGATCCGCGCTCTCGGAGTCAATACCGGACTCATGATCTTCATAGGCATTGCAATTTCAAACGGGCTGGTCGCCGCCTCAGGTGCCCTTCTTGCACAGTATCAGGGCTTCGCAGATGTTCAGATGGGCATAGGGATGGTAGTATGGGGGCTTGCCAGTGTCATAATTGGCGAATCTCTCGTCGCGTCGAGAAAACTCGGATTGTGCATTGCGGGAACAGTCATGGGAGCCGTCCTTTTCCGCCTCCTTGTAGCGATCGCACTGAGATGGGGCCTGAACCCCAGCGATCTCAAGCTGATAACTGCGCTTTTCGTCTTCGCCGCCCTCGTCAGCCCCTCGCTTCTTAGACGAGCAAGGTTTTTTCCAGGAAAGGTCAAATCGAATGCTCAAAGTTGAGAATCTCCACGTTCGCTTCAATACGGGAACTCCCAATGAAGTCTATTCCTTGAGAGGCGTCTCTTTTTCCATGGATGAAGGATCTTTCTGCGTCGTGATCGGATCAAACGGCTCTGGAAAATCAACTCTCATGAACGCGATAGCCGGAGCATTCAGGGCGGATTCCGGTTCGATCAAGCTGGACGGACTTGAAATCAGCTCCTGGCCCGAATATAGGAGAGCGGCATTCATAGGTCGGGTCTTTCAGAATCCTTTCAGCGGGACTGCGCCACACATGACTGTCGCAGAAAATCTGGCGCTCGCCTCAAGACGGGGCATGAGCCGGGGGCTTTCTCCGCTCATCTCACGCAAAGGAGCCGCCGCATTCAGAGACAGCGTGAAAGACCTCGGAATGGGACTCGAAGACAGAATGCAAAACGAGATTGGCTCCCTTTCAGGAGGTCAGAGACAGGCTCTCACACTTCTCATGGCAACCTGGATCAGACCGCGTCTTCTTCTGCTTGACGAGCACACCGCGGCGCTCGATCCAAAGACTGCGGACAAAGTCATCGAATTGACAAGAACCATCGTGTCTAGGGAGCGCCTTGCTACTCTGATGGTTACGCATTCGATGCATCAGGCGGTCAATCTAGGAGACCGTCTGATAATGATGCACAAGGGCGAAATTGTCGAAGACATCAGCGCCGCCGCAAAAAAACGGATCACGCCGGAACACCTTCTCGCAAAATTCGAAGAATTGCGCAGAATGGACCAGCTTGATTACAACACCGCAGAAATGCTGAGGCGGAGATACGTCTAATATTCGAACGGAAAACTTGACGAGCTTGAATGGGTGGGTATTTTTATGGAAAATTCATATGCTGGATTTGTTTCAATCGGGGGCGCTGTCGGAATCAACGCATGGGAATAATATTAGATCCAGATTCCGCCGTATGAGACAGATAAGTCCCAGCATCGGCATTTTTACGAGCTAGAAATTATGAAGGATCTTTTCACGAATGCATCTCCCGACTCGAAGGGCAAGCAAAATGCAATCCGCCACGACGAGTCCTGTGTAGATTTGTCTTGACTTTAAATTACTCGCGAGTATTTTAAGGTCGTATGTAAAATACTAACAATCATAAAATGGAATTTGCAATGCTAAAGGAGCCCATCAAAAGATATCTAGCAGGTGCCGTAGCAAAAGATCTAACCGACAAGATGGCTTTCATAGGCGGTCCGCGGCAGTGTGGAAAGACCACATTTGCCCTTAGCTTCCTGGCCGGTGGGAAGACAGACGAAACGCATCCTGCATACCTGAATTGGGACTCTCTCGATGACAGGGAAAAAATACTCAAAGGACAGATTCCTCCTAGACAGCGGATTGTCATTTTTGATGAAATCCATAAATATTCCAGATGGCGAAACCTTGTAAAGGGACTCTACGATAAAAATAAATCGGCAATGTCTTTTCTTGTCACAGGCTCTGCCAGGCTCGATGCCTTCAGGAAGGGCGGAGACTCCCTTCAAGGACGCTATCATTACTTCAGACTGCATCCTTTCTCCCTGATGGAAATAGATCCGGGTGCAAAAATAAAAACTCTGGAGAATCTTCTGCGTTTCGGAGGATTCCCTGAGCCATTTCTGCGAGGAGAAGAACGTTTCCATAGGCGCTGGATGCGGGAATACTCAAGCCGGGTAGTTCATGGAGATATACGTGATCTGGAAAATGTCCGTGAAATTTCCACAATAGAACTGCTCTTGCACCATCTTCCGGCCTGCGTAGGATCTCCGCTTTCTGTCAACAGCCTGAGCAATCTTCTGCAAGTTGCTCATTCTACAGTCGAGAACTGGATTTCCATCCTTGAGAAGCTATATGTTGCGTTCAGGATAGCACCTTTTGGTGGAAAAAAGATCCGAGCTGTAAAAAAAGAGAAAAAACTCTATTTCTGGGATTGGTCAAGGATAGAATCTCCGGGCACAAAATTCGAAAACATGCTGGCATGTCAGTTGCTCAAGTATTGCCACTATATCGAGGATATTGAGGGATATGAAATGGAACTGCGCTTTTTGCGCGACATAGACAGACGTGAACTTGACTTTGTAGTGCTCAGAGACAGGAATCCGGAATTTGCAGTTGAATGCAAATGCGGAGAAAAAAATGCCTCTCCTGCCTGCCGCTACTTCAGAGAACGCACGGGGATATCTAGATTTTATCAGGTACATCTTGGAGAAAAAGATTATGGGAATGCGGAAAGCGACACTCGCGTATTACCCTACTCGACTTTCTGCAAGGAACTTGATATGCCTTGATCTCAGTTGAATATTGACATACAAAAATAGTTCAGATAAAAACAGGAGGATGAAAAATGGAAATGAAGAATGCGTCGGGACAGGTATCATTGGTCTACGCTTTTTTGGGAATGGGCCTGCTTCTTGCGAATTTCGCAGATGCCGCGACATTTCCTGTCTCGACTCCGGCGGAGTTCCAGTCCGCCCTCAATACAGCTCAATCCAACGGCGAGGACGACACAATCAACGTAGCCGCAGGAACTTAC
>DYRX01000500.1 GCA_020718525.1 Victivallis vadensis | reverse complement strand
GGTTCCCGAGTAGTGCGTCGGGACTTCCACATCAATTGTCCTGCCAAACTGCTCCTTCGAAGTCGCGATCCTTTTTTCTGAAGCCTTTCCAACATATGCCGAAACAGACTTCACCGGTCCGAGCAGATTGACGAGAGAGCACAGGTAATACGGTCCCATGTCCATCATTGGTCCGGCTCCCTTCTGATAGAAGCTGAAAGGGCTCGGATGCCAGGATTCAGGTCCCGAGGAGAGCATTGCGACAGAGCCTGAGAGCGGTTTTCCGATCCACTTGTCGTCAATGAGCTTTCTCGAAGTCTGCTGTCCGGCGCCGAGAATGGTGTCGGGGGCGGAGCCGACTCTCAGCCCCTTTTTCTTTGCGGCGGCGAGCATTGTCCGCGCTTCTTCAGCATTCAAAGTGAGTGGCTTTTCCGAATAGACATGCTTGCCGGCTTCGATCGCCCTCATTCCGATGCTGAAGTGGGCTTTGGGAATTGTCAGGTTGAGAATGAGTCCGATGGACGGATCTGCGAGTATTTCGTCCGGGCTCATGGCTTTTACGCCGTGCTCAGCCGCCTTCGCCTCCGCCGCCGCCATGTTGATGTCTCCGCAGGCGGCGATTTCGAGTTCCGGGAAGGATTTTGCGTTGCTCAGGTAGATTCCGCTGATGTTTCCGCATCCGACAATGCCGATCTTCATATTTTATTTCCCTCCGCCAATCCGTTGGAGATAAGATATTTGTAGCTTTCCTCTATTGCCGTGAACATGTCGGTCGCGCATGAATCGAGCTCGACGACAAGCCATTTCAGGACGGACGGATCCGCGGCGGCTATGACTTTTCTGAAGTTCATTTTTCCTTTGCCGACCGCGACCATGGGAGAGTTCTTCTCAAAATTGCCGTCCTTGATGTGAAGCAGTGGACTGCGCTTTGCGAATTTCGCAACTTGCTCGGCGGGGTCGTTCGTCCCGTAGTTCGCCGCCCAGTAGGTGTCTATCTCGAATAGGACATCTGGAGCCTCCTCGGCAAAAATATCGTATGCGAGCCTGCCGCCGACGAAGGAGAACTCCCATTCGTGGTTGTGGAGAAAGAGGTTGAGTCCGGCATTTTTGAGAGTGGAATGCATTTTATTGACTTTTTCTGCTGTTTTGCGGATCGAGTCCAGGCTGTCGAATGCATCTCTTCCGAATCCGCTTGAGACCAGGTCAATTCCGAGGATTGCGGCGGTTTCAATCACTTCATTGAGATTTTCAGGGCTTGCCCAGGGGCCGTGGCTGGACGAGACGCGCATCCCGAGATCCTCGACCATGTTCTTGAATTCCTTCGGGCTCATGCCGTTGAACCCTGCAGGCTCGACGCCCTTGTAGCCGATTTTCGCGAGACGCCTCAAAACCGCCGGAAAATCTTTGGAGGCTTCCTCTCTCAACGAATAAAGCTGTACCGAAATGGGCTTCATCATTCAAATCTCCCTTTTTATAAATTGACTTTAATTATACGAAAAGGCAGATACTTTATAGGCGAAACTAAGTTCATCAATTGACAAAAACTATGATATATTGACAAAATATATGAAAGGGACGGAAAAATGGATGGAATTCCGGAGCTGGTGAGGGTAGGATACTTTATTGCGCCCAATCATGACAGCATCACTCCGCATCGGATCGGGGACGGATACGAGTATGTCGAGCTTGTATTGAGGGGGAAGACCC
>DYRX01000499.1 GCA_020718525.1 Victivallis vadensis | reverse complement strand
AATAATCATAACTAATTATACCACAAAGACTTATATAATTCAATGCCTATTTTTAGCTTTTTTTATCACTTTTTAAGGTATCTGAAAAACTATAGGTGCAATTCCTTGATTATCAACAATGTTGTTTTTTTAGCGCGGAATTTGGGCTGGCCGCGGAGTGGCGGAGAGCCGTAGCATCTGAGTTTACTGAAAACGTAGCAATCCGATCAGACGCAGAAAATTTCCAGACTGCACCAGGCGCAGATCTTCCGGCGAGATATCTTCATATTCGACGCAATGCACATACATTGCCGGATTGCAGATGGGGTAATCGCTTCCAAGCAGGATTTTTTCAGCACCTGCAACTGAGACGGCATGACGGAGCATTCCCAGGCGCATAAGCCCCGTTCCGGAAAGATCCAGATGCAGATTTGGATATTTCGCGACCAACTTTATGCGCTCTCTGAAATCGGAGCATTCCCCAGGATGGGCGAGAACAAAGCTGGTCTCCGGTGCCTGTCGGCAAAGATTCTCTATCAGGGGCAGATTTCCGCAGTGGAAATTGACTGGCATCTTCAGTCTTCCCGCCTCGGCGAGAATCGCGCCCATGCCGGGCAAATCGTAGTCGTATCCCATCAGATATCCGACAAGCTCTCCAATCCAAAGAACTCCTTCCGAGCGACAGCGTCCAAGCTCGCGGCAGGATTCCTCCGGGAAGGCGGGGTGCACATGGATGCCCGGCAAATAAAACCCCTTCAGGCGGTCACGCAGATGCAGAGACAAATTGTTCAGCTCGACAATCGTGGAAAATTTTCCGAAGTCACGTCCAGAATCTCCTCGCGCAAGCACGGATCCGCACGCCAGTTCAATGCCTGCGCGCCGCAATGCCTCGACCTGTGATTCCGGCGAACCGCAATTTCCAAAAGGCGAATAATCCTCGCCGGGGCTTGGAGCCGGATGAATATGGCAGTCTGCTATTCGAATCTGATTCATTGCACAGAGTTATCTGTTAGTCCTTCAAAGCGAACACGTTAGCGCTAAGATCCCTGGAATTCAGGAATTCTTTGCCAGTCTCTTGTCATTTTGAGTTTTTTTGCCGGGGGCTTCGTCTTTGGCGCCGCCGGATTTCCCGTCATCTGTCGAGTTTCTTTTGAATTCCCACGGGGGTGTCGGGTTTGCGTCTTTCCACAGGCCGATCTTTGCAGTTCTCGCCTTTTTCATGGCATCCGCGAGATCGGTGTCATCCGGAGCGTATTTCTTCGAATACCACGCCAATCCCATTTCAACTGCCTTCTTGTTTATATATTCATCGCCGACATAAACTTTTGCTATGGCATGCTCCCATTTGTCCTTCTTCTCGAATTTCAATGTGACATCCTTTTCGAAGAGCAGTCCCTTGATACCCGTGAAAGACTCTTTGCCGAAAGGCTGATCTTTGCCAAGCCCCTCTATACCGAATAGTCTCACCTTCCGCTCTCCGCTGTCTGTCCTGACGACAAAAGTGTCTTCAGTGAGCATCTTGACGACTTTGCCCTTGAGCTCCTCCGCAGAAATTTGGAATGAAAGGACAGCAAAGAGAAGCAGGGACAACAAGAGTGAAGAGGTTCTTCGATTAGTTTTCATGCTTTCAATCTCCTTTTTGAATTGTTGTTACATTAGTTAGAGCCTGCTCGAAAAGGTCGAGCCAGGCGAAAAAAAAAGCAAAATAATT
>DYRX01000498.1 GCA_020718525.1 Victivallis vadensis | reverse complement strand
AATCTGAATTATTAAAGAGACATAGTATCGTTATTTAGGAAACAGGACACTAGCGGCAAGGACTCGCAGCATTGACTTCATTGGAGATCTAAGGAAACAAGGTTTAAATTGTAAACTTTATTTTTTTACAGCTCCTTAGTGATTGCGCCCGAATTCCATCCGTTTTTTTGAATAAAAAAGCCTAGGGGGCTTGTTTTTTATGATACAACGTTGTATTATATAGATATGGGGCAAAAAACGACAATTAGAAGCATATCCGAACGATCGGGCGTTTCCTGGAGGGTCGTGGCGGAGATTCTCTCCGAGCGGCGCACCGGGAAAATAAGGTTCGGATTGGACACCGAGCAGAAGGTTCTCTCTGTTGCGAAAGAGCTGAAATACCGCAGGAACAGGCAAGCCCGTTTTCTCAGGCGGGGGAAGAAAGGCGCGATAGGTCTGCTTTTTCAGTCGGTCTTCGATGTATTCGCTCCGACTTTGTGGAAAATTCTTGACGAAGCGAAAAGGAATGACATGCTTGTGGTGGCGGAGAACGCCGTTCCAGGGGAAAGCATGAAGTGTCTTGAAGAGGACACTGTTGACGGACTGATATTTTTTGGAGTTTCCGACAAAAGGATATTGGACAGCGTCAATGCCTCTAGTTTGCCGAAGCTTTTTGTGAACTGCAATCTGCGATCTGGCGGGGGCTGTATCAGCTTCGATGAAGAAGGCGCGTCTTCTCAGGCAGTGAGAATATTGGCGTCGAAGGGCAGAAGGAAGATTTTGTATATTGCACCGATAGGTGGCGATCATTATTCGGTCGAGGCGCGCTATTCGGGGATCTGCTCGGCGCTGAAGTCTGCGGGCATGCCCCAACCTGGCAGAATCGGAATGGATGCTCATGCGCCCCTCTCGGTTCTGCTCGAGAACAAGGAGGCTATTCTTGAATGCGACAGTGCATTGCTTTTCTCCGACAACATGGGTCCGAAGCTCTATAGTGCGATGAGAGAGCTCGGCAGGAAAATTCCTGATGATTTTTCTGTGATTTCCTTCAACGACATGGATTACTCCAATTCCGTTCATCCTAGGCTGAGTACATTCAGTCCGGACTACATTCAACTTGGAATTGATTCATTCGGAATGCTAGACCAAATGATGAATGGGATAAAATGTCCGAAAATGCTATATAAATATAATTATTTGGAAAGGGAATCAGCATGAAAAACCTGAAAGGGGCGCAATTTACCCTGATTGAGCTTCTGGTTGTGATTGCCATAATAGGCATATTGGCCGCCCTCCTACTGCCGGCGCTGAGCAATGCAAGAAAAGTTTCCCTCAGCTCCATCTGCATTGGCAATCTCAAGCAGACAGCGCTGTCGAGCCTTAACTACGCTTCGGACTATAATGAAACGATACCTTACCATGGAGGAACATCTGACTGGACAGCATGGAACGACAACACAGGCAACTGGTTTGAAAAGCTGACAGAGATCTACAAGAAGAAAAGCAGGGGAGGAAGCGTCCTGCACTGCCCTCAGACAACGCTTGTCATATCGCCTCGTGGCACTCTTGAAGGACGTTGCGATCTTGACTTTGTGGCAAACACTTTTCTAGTCATGAGACAGCCTTGGGGCGGTCAATACTGCATGGGACCAAAGTTAAAGAATCTAAATGAAAAAAGATATTGGTATGCGGATGCCGACTTTGGTGGCAA
>DYRX01000497.1 GCA_020718525.1 Victivallis vadensis | reverse complement strand
GGGGTAATTGCGATGGCTGAAGTGAAAGTCCCCTGCAAGAGCCTTCTCCAGAAGTATTCGAAATTTCTTCCTGCGGAAAAGATCACAGAGCTTGTGGACAAGGTGGTCGTCCTCTCCCGGGACAGCCACGCACGGATAGGACTTGAGGAGGCGGTTTCCACCGGCGAGATATTTGTGGATGCCTGCTGCCTTGAGGCGAACATACACTTCCCCGTGGACTGGCTGCTCCTGCGGGACGCGGTAAGAACCCTTGTCAAGTCGATACTCACTATAAGGAGGCATGGGCTGGTCCACCGGATCCCGAGTCCCGGAAGCTTCCTGACGCAGGTCAACAAATGCTGCATGGACATGTCCAGTTCAAGGAGGAAGAAGGATTCCAGGAGGGAACGGAAACGTGTTCTGCGCGAGATGAAGAAGATTGCCGAGGTGGTGAGGAAGCACGGCAGGAGGTATTGCGATCTGCTCGGCGAGAACTGGGAGATTGAAACCGATCTTGACGAACTCAGTGCGCAGGAGATAGTGGACAGGATGGAAAACGTCCTGGAAAAACTTCCTGCGGCGGTGAAGCAGGCGCACGACAGGATCATCGGCGGGAGGAAGACGGAGAACAAGGACAAGATATTGAGCCTCTATGACGGCAGCGTCTGTGTCGTCACAAGAGGGAAGGAATCTTCCGAAGTGGAATTCGGGAATGTCCTCTATCTTGCAGAACAGGCCGACGGGCTTGTCGTTGATTTCAAACTCTACAGGGATGCTGCGCCCGGAGACGTGAAGCAGCTTGATGAAAGCCTTGACCGCCTTTCAGCCAGGGATATGGAGATAAAGGCGCTTGCCGGAGACAGGGGTTTCGACGGACCGACCACGAGGAACCGCCTCATGGAGGAGAAAATCTACAACGCCATCTGTCCGCGGAGCCGTGAAGAGCTGAAGAAGTGCCAGGATGAACAGAAGTTCATAATGATGCAGAAGCGCAGGGCGCAGACGGAGGGGAGAATATCAATCGTCAGAAACGGATTTGTCGGGAATCCGGCTTCCGGAAAAAGCTTTGATCAGAGGGAACGGGATCTGGCATGGGCTATTTTCTCCCATAATCTCTGGGTGCTGGCAAGACTTCCGGAAGCGGAAGAGGATGGACTTTTGAAAACCGGATAAAACCATTTCAGAGACTGAAGAGGCAAAGCGGTCGGAAGTCCGCAAGGGCGCTCGCGCCCAAAATCCGTGGAAAGTAAAAAAATCCGAACGTGTGAAAAGAAAATTCCTATTTCCACATCAAAGTGAGGAGTTTTTTAAGAGCCCGGATGACTTTGATGAAATCAAATCCACAAAAACAGCTTTTTGTGGACGGGCTCTATATATGGTCCGACCCTGTTTTGAGATGAACGACCAACGGGAGTGAGGAAGGTTTTACAGCTAAATAAAGAACTTCTAAAACAGCAATAGTTTAACTGTTACTCATTCTCCATCAATTACTTCACCAGACTGGCACCGGTTTTCTGTGCCGAGTATTTACAGGCGAGACGCCGGTATCACATTCTTAATGGCCTCAGTATGCGACAGTCGCTATATTGATTTTTCTAGTACTGCCGTTCAGAGAGATCGTGAATACGTGGGTCGTGACCCCTGAATAGTCGGCAGTTGGAGGCACCTCCGCCACAGTATTTGTGTTGCTGATGAAATCCGATATTAGCGAGA
>DYRX01000195.1 GCA_020718525.1 Victivallis vadensis | reverse complement strand
GTCAATCACAAGAACAATATAGATTTCAGCACCGCCCCCCCTGCTTAACGGTTACGATATTATTTATGATTATACTTATATATTATATTAAATGACTCATATCATAATGATAATAAATGACTTAAGCGTGAACGTCCCCTTGCTTCGGCTCTTTCGCCGGAAGAGCCTTGAGCCACTTTCGGCGAAAGTGGCATACTTGCCGAAAGCACCTCAAATGGATGGGCTCCACCGAAGAGTCTGAGTGCTACTCTCGAATATTTGCCAAATCATCGGCAAATCGGCTCTTTGGAGAATTTTCCTTTTGCATTTCGCCTCTTTGTCAATATTTTAAGGACAGGCAACGATTTTCTTTACTTCGTGTGCTTTGTGTCTTCGTGTGAGATAAGATAATGTTCAACTTTTGGGAAATGCGCCCGCCGGAAGAGCAAATCAAGATCATCAGGCATTCTCGTCAACAGAGACGCCGACGTGATTCGGATTTGCAAAGCGGGCACAGACGCCCGTTGTTTTGGGACGCAGTCTAAAAAATCAAACGACGAGGTGGAGGCAATGAAGAAGGCCCTTATTTCGGGAATCACAGGACAGGATGGCAGTTATCTCGCGGAGCTTCTCCACGGCAAGGGTTACGGCGTCTATGGCATCGTGAGGCGCGTCGCCCTCGAAGATCAGGCGAACAGGATGAACAGGCTGGCGCATTTGAGCGACAAAATTAGACTCATTCCCGGCTGTCTGGAAACCTATCCTAGCCTTTATAAAATATTCAATCAGGTTCAGCCCGACGAAATCTACCATCTTGCCGCGCAAAGCTATGTGAGCTACAGTTTCGAGGACGAGTTCTCCACGCTGAACACGAACATAAACGGGACTCATTTCATGCTTTCCGCCTTCAAGGATCTTGCCCCATCTGCAAAATTCTATTTCGCCGCTTCGAGCGAAATGTTCGGCAAAGTCCATGAGGTGCCGCAGAATGAGAGCACCCCATTCCATCCGAGATCAGCATATGGAATATCCAAGGTCGCAGGCTTCGATCTGACAAGAAACTACAGGGAGGCGTACGGGCTCTTTGCCGTAAATGGAATTTTGTACAATCATGAGTCGGAAAGGCGCGGCTTCGAGTTTGTCACAAGGAAAATCAGCTCCCATGTCGCAATGATCAAGTATGGACTGAGAGACCGTCTCGAGCTCGGCAATCTCGATGCGAAAAGGGACTGGGGGCACTCCAAGGACTACGTGCGGGCGATGTGGATGATGCTGCAGCAGGAAAAGCCGGACGATTTTGTGATCTGCTCCGAGGAGACGCACACTGTAAGGGAGTTTTGCGAGAGGGCTTTTTCAATCGCCGGGCTCGACTACAGGAATTATGTCGTGTCCAAGCCGGAATTCTACCGACCTGCCGAGGTTGACATCCTTCTGGGCAACTGCTCGAAGGCGAAAAAAATACTTGGATGGCGTCCAGAAATCGGCTTCGACATGCTCATCGAAATGATGGTGAAAAGCGATCTCGAACGCTTCAAATCAAAGTGATTGTCCATTGCAGAAGAAGCTTCCAATGAATATGCTTTTCGACGCATCGTCGCTCTTCAACCCTCACAAGGGCGGCGGCGTCTACAACTATCTTGTCAAACTCCTTCCGCTGCTGAATGAAAGGGTTATTCTCAGGGGAGGAAGACTGCGCCTCTTCAATCTCTACATGAGAAGAAAGCCGGAGATCCCGGCGAATCTCGCAGAAATCGAAAGATGCGGTCTGCGCCTGCCTGTCAGGCTCATGAACAAGCTCTGGATTGACTGGCGCTTTCCGGATCTCTCGCATCTATACAGGGATGCCGACTTGTTCCACTCGCCCCACTTTACTCTTCCGATCATTTCCCGCGCAAAAAAAATATTGACAGTGAACGACATCGCCTATCTGAAAAACTCTGGATTGTACACTGAAAAAGGCCGGGAGCTCAACGAATATGGCTATAGAAAACTGCTTTCTGCCAACATTCTACGCGCCGATAGAATTATAGCAATATCAGCCTGGACAAAGAACGATCTGGTCGAATATTTTGACATAGATCCGGACAGAGTCAGCGTCGTCCACATAGGCTGTGATCTCGTTCCAGAAATTGACAGGGAGCTTGTCTCAAAGGCCATCGAGCCATTTGGCGCTGAATTGTCAAGGTACATTTATTTTCCGGCCGGAACTTTCGAGCCCAGGAAAAACATAGAAAAGACTGTGGAATCTTTTCTCAGGGCGAATCCTGAGCCGGGTGGGATCAAGCTCCTTATTTCAGGCGTCGGAGACCGCCAGTTCCTTGGCGCAGGCGCGTCAAATCCCGATGTCAAAATCGTCAAGTGGAAGGACGATGCCGAAAGAAACGCCCTATATCAGGGAGCTCTTTTTATTGTGTATCCTTCTTTGTACGAAGGGTTTGGAATGCCATTGACGGAGGCTTTCGGGAACGGGAAGGCCGTCCTCTGCTCCGATGGCAGTTCCCTTGGCGAAGTCGCGGGCGACTTCGCCCTGAAAGTCTCCGCCGAAAATGCAGACGAAATAGCCAGCGGCATGGAGAGGCTTTTCAGCGATTCAGCGTTAAGGCGTTCGCTCGAATCCAGAGCAAGGGAAAGGGCGGCTCATTTTTCCTGGGATAGAATGGCGGACGAAACATTCGCCATCTACGAGGATGCTATTTCGCGGTAGTATTCAAGAGTCTTCTCAGCACAGATCCGCCAGGTGAATTTTCCAGCGAACGAGAGCCCTTCTCCAATAAGCTTTTCCCTCAGTTTCGTGTCTTCCACCATGCGACATATGCTATCGGAGATCGAATGAGGATCATCCGGATTGCAGAAAAGAGCATTCCCACCGGACGACTCCCGCAAAGACGGGATGTCCGACAAGATTGCAGGAACTCCGGATTTCATCGCTTCGAGTGGCGGAGATGCCCATCCCTCGTAGAAGCTTGGAAAAACGAGCATGTCAGCGCATTTGTATAAAAGCGGCAGATCGCATGAATCTTCAGGAATCCGTCCTGTGAATTTCACGGCTTCGGAGACTCCGCATTTTCTTGCCATTTCTGCGTATTCTTTCCGAAACTGATCCGAGCCCATCGGTCCGGCAAGAACAAGATTCGATGATTTTCTCAGTGCGGAGGGCAGTTCCGCATATGCTCTGATAAGTCCATCAATGTTTTTATGCGGAGCAATGACACCGACAAAAAGTATTATCCTTTTGTCTCCCAGAGAGTATTTCTTTCTGATTTTTTCCAGGTCTTCGCGAGAAACTGGACTTGTAGAGAATTCTGCCCCTACGCCGAGCGGGATTGCGCGTATTTTTCCAGGTTTTACTCCAAATTTTTCCGACAGCTCGATTCTGTTGGTCTCCGAAACTGTAATGAAGCGATCTGTTTTTCTTATGCTCTCCTCTAAAATTCGGAGCCGCCTGGAATTTTCTTTTTCACCTCCCATTTTTTCCGGTATGAAGAGCCTGGCGAAACCATGCATTGTGCTGAGGATTGTCGAGCCTTTTGCCGGGATGTAGGGCTCGGCGCCAGGGAAATGCATGATCTCGGGCTTTCCTTTCACCCAGAAAGAAATATCGGGCCATCCCAGCAAACTCCACATGAGCCTGAGCATTCTCCCGTTTGCTGAGGAGCAGTGGATTTTCATATTGCCAGAATCGGGGCTCTGAGGGAGGACGGAAACGCCTTTTCTGAATCCGAGGTAGAGAACGGAGATCTCAAACGATCTGTCTAGCACTGAAAGCTCCGATATGAGATTCGAGACATAGCGCTTAATCGCACGCTCATCGTTGATCGCCGGAGTCCCATCAATCAATACATGCATTATGCAAGCACCTTGCTTAGAATTTAGATATTCGGATTTAGAATTCTATTGACGCTTGAATCATAAAAGTCTAAGACAATTTGCTCGGCGGAAGTCCTTCCGCACAAGCAAATCTAATATTCTCACAGCTATGAAAATTGTGGGAAAGGTCTGATAAGATCATCCGACATTGCATATTTTCCAGTAAATGTCACGATAAATTCCTACGATTGCACAATCAAGGCGCAATATTGACTGGAAGGAAAAAACTCCCCTTCAGAAAATTGCGGTGCAATTTTCAATAGATCTAGTGGTGCAAAGCTTCAGAGCCGTCCCCCGCATCGGAAGAATGCGGATCTCCATGCGGTTCGTTCATGTTGTCCGGAAACAAAGTTTTAAGAATCAGTTCGGCGGGCATAAAATTTTTTCTCTCGCTGTTGCATTTCTTGCAGGACGGAACCACGTTTGATCTGACGCTTTTGCCTCCGCGCGAGATTGGAAGAAGGTGATCCATGGTCAGCTCCGACGGATGAACCGCGATGCCGCAGTGGTGGCATTTTCCTTCCGCAACGCGGTTTTTCCACCATTGCGAATTTCGCAGATCTCTCGCCTTCGACTTCTCTCTGGCTCGCTCGGATGCGTCTTCACTTTTTTTCATAGCTACGGTCTGCCCTTGTGATTGGCGAAATTCGCCGTAATAGTTCTGTGAAAAAGATGCCTGTCATCACTTGCTCTCCATCAGCTCAAGCACCACTTCCTCTGGACTGAAAGATACAGCCTTTGCACCTTGAACGTCAACGAAGCAGGACGGCCTGATTGTAACAGTTCCAGCTTTTGAAAACGACGAGAGATCCACAAATGGCCTTATCTCCTTGTCGGAGAGCATTTCTATCACGTTTCGGGGACCTTCTATGATTGCGTCAATATTTGTAGGTTGTATCTTCCCTGCTTTCAGTCCGGAGCTCGCCGGACAAAGCACGTCAATGGGCAATCCGTTGAATCTTCTCGTCTCCGATCTCTTTTGAACCTCCACCAGAGCCGTCACTTTATGGACAGAGGAGCTTGATCCCGGGGGGATGGAGATTTTCACGGCTGTCTCAAAGTCTTCCACGGTTTTTTCGTCAAGCACGATATGCTCGGTAAAGACTTCGTTTATTTTTTCGATGAAGCTCTTCGGACCGCTGAGAACCAGTTTTGGCGGGGTGATGTCAACGTTTTCATTGATCCTGTAGTTTGGAGAGGTCGCCCCGGTGAACCTGGGCTTGACAGGGACTTCCTTGCTTGCCTTTTCCTCGAGGGTGATTGACACCGAATCGGGTCTCGTGTCAAGAACCTCCACGCCTATTGGCTTCGTTATGCGGGCTATTTCCATTATTTTAAATGTTCTGGTCTTTTCGCCAGGCTTGGCATTCTTCTCCCTCTGCGGCACCTCGATCGTGAATTTGAAATCGCCTGGACTGAGGTTGAGAAGACTCTTGTGGCCGGAATTTCTTACTATGACTTTGATCGGCACTTGCTCGTCTCCCAGGACCGCCATGTTTGCCGGAGGGACAATGTTGAGCCTGACATCGTCAATCACCTCTTCTGACTGTATTTGCATGCTGACCTTCCAATAGAGGAGAATTCCGAAAAAGACGGAGATCGCCTTCCTGGGGAAGTCGCGCCTGATGAATGACGGGACGCGTTCAATAAGTGTCATTTGCCTCTCCAAAAATCAATTCTGCCGAACGGCCGATCCATCGGATTCTCCTGTTTCGGAATCGAAGTCGGACAAATCCGCCTCGGTATCTGCTTTCATAAGAAGAGCATGGAGATATCGGACCAGCCTGTCTGGCGAAAGCCCGACTCTTATGTCTCCCCTGCATGCAATGCTTATCTTTCCTGTCTCTTCGGAAACGACTACCGCCACAGTGTCAGTCTCCTCTGTGATTCCAAGTGCGGCGCGATGGCGCGTGCCAAGGGAAGGATTCTGAGGTGCGCTCTGAGTAAGGGGGAATATGATGTGCGCCGCCGAGATTCTGTCGTTGTTGTCTATTGCCATTCCTCCGTCGTGAAGCGGATTTCCCGGATGGAATATGCTTTCAATCAGCATGTGGTTGACTTCGGCGTCCAGAGTTTCTCCGTTGCTGATGAGGGCTCTGATTCCGATCTGCCGCTGGAATACGATGAGCGCTCCGATCCGCTTTGAAGCCAGGTTTGAAACTGCCACGATCACTTCGCTGATGGTCTCCTCTTTTCTCTTTCTCCTCGCAAACGGCTTTGTCCCTATTTGGGCGAATGCGCGCCGCAGTTCAGGCTGGAATATGATGAAGAGTGCGATCGGAGATACGCTCCAAAGCCCGTTGAGAAGGGTCGTCAGAACCGTGAAATGAAGCTTTTCAGTCGCAATCGTAAGGATCGTGATTACGAGAATTACGCCAGTGAGAATGTTGACGCTTCGCGTCCCCCTCAGGAAGTAGAGCACATAGTATATGATGAATGAAAGTATGCCCACCTCGAGCAGAAGCCCGAGCCAGTACGCGAGAAAATCTCTCAGCATTTGGGTCGAATCCATCAATCTCCTTCGAATTCCACTGCTTCCATTCCCTACGCAAGCGCAAATCTTGCCAGTCCAATACTCTAGCACGCAACTGCAAATCATCCAAGGTTCGTATTCAGTAAACTGCGTTCGTTTACTGAATATAAACCAAAATGAAATGCAAAATCTCTTTCTACATGATTATTTTTCTATAAAAAGTGCTGCAAAACAGGATCTTTCCCAGCTTGATGCCATGCAAAAAATATGTAGGCAGGGAAGGATTTTATTTATTTCGTGTGAGATATGCGCCGGGCATATTAAGAAATTTTCCAGTTTCCATTTCAAAATTCGTAATACTGTACGATTTCGCGGTGAAATCTTCTTGCAGGCTGTAAAAAAACGCATTTTCAAATATATTGAACTGCCTTTGCGAGACAATATGCTTCATACTCAACTGATTGGAACTACACCCGTTGAATAGGAACTTTGCCAGAAATGTTCGACCCTGAGAAATATCTGAGAAAAAATCCTCCGCGCCCTTTTTTGGGGAAAACCCCTTCTGTAAAATATTCCTGCGCATTGGTCATTCCCGCCTACGCCGAATGCGGATTCATTTTTTCATGCCTCGATTCGCTCGTTAAAAACCCGCCTGAACTGCTGAAGCTATGCATGGGCATCATCGTGATAAACAACCCGCCATTAGACGAATGCCCAGCAGACAAATATGAGGACAACCGACGTCTGCTGGAGCTCCTTCTCGACGGACAGCGCCAAAATCGTTTTGCTCCTCTTGACCTTTACTTGATTGACGCATGCTCTCCTGGAAATGAAATCAAATCCAAAGAGGGCGTGGGAAGAGCGAGAAAAATAGGATTCGACTCGGCCATTCCTCACATCGAGGGAGAATCCTCGGAACCTTTTTTCCTTTCTCTCGACGCAGACACGATTGTTGACGAGAACTATCTCAGTTCTGCATGGGAATTTTTCGGGCGCAATCCGGACTGCGCCGCAGTCTCCATGCGTTTTGAACACCAGAATCCGGAAGATCCTGGAGAATCCGAGGCTATGATCAATTATGAGCTTTTCATACGGTACTACGCCTGGGCTCTCGCATGCGCAAAATCTCCTTATGCCTACTACTCCATCGGCTCCGCAATGGCTTTCAGAGCCGATTCCTACGTGAAAGCAGGAGGAATGATCCCAAAAAATGGAGGTGAAGACTTTTACTTCCTCCAGTCCCTCAGAAAAATAGCCAGGATTGGCTTCATCAATTCATGCGTGCTCCGGCCCTCAGCCAGACTCTCAGATCGCGTGCCATTTGGAACCGGTCCAAAGCTGAGGGAGTATCTAGGCGGCGGATCCAATTTGAAATTCTACGATCCGGAAATCTTCACGCAGATCTTGATCGCCCTATATTCAAATCGGATCAAGCACCATTTCAAGAGCAGAGATTTCTCCATGCGCGATTTTTTGAAGGAGCTTCCAATGGAGCTTGTGGAGTTTCTCGAAATGGAAGGATTTCCCGAAATATGGCCGACAATATTGAAAAACACGGCAGACAGGGAGAAAAATATACGTCGCGCATTCGACACATGGTTCGATGCACTGAAGACCCTCAGGTTCGTCCATTTCTGCGAAACTCGCAATTCAGCAGGCTTCGACAGCGCAAGAGCATTCGGCTCGATATTTGAATTTATTGGGATTCCTGCAGACGCATCAATTTTGCGACAGCCCTCAAATCTGCTTGAAAAGCTGAGAGCAATTGACTCCGATCCGTCGCTTGATGGATATTTTCCATGGGAAGTACGTATTAAGTAGACTACGTTCGTTTACAGAATCCGTACGTAAAGATTCACTGGACGACGTAGTTCAGTGAATATTTACCATGGGAACGCCTAGTGTCCTGTTTCCTAAATAACGATACTATGTCTCTTTAATAAATCAGATTAGTAGTTGTTGCACCCTTTCAGGGTGCTGGA
>DYRX01000194.1:5720-8325 GCA_020718525.1 Victivallis vadensis | reverse complement strand
TCATTTGGGTCTGATTCCATCCGTGCCTCCACAAGCACCTCAGTCCGACAAGATAATTGCCGAATATCGAGAAAAGCTGAATAGAAAGTCAAAGGATTATGAATACGATAATCCTCCATCTTGTGACAATTCCGCCGGTCTGCCGCCGGTCGGCGACCAAGGTGCGCAAGGCTCCTGTGTCTCCTGGGCGATTGGATATTACCTCAAGACCTATCAGGAAGGGAAGGAGCGTGGCTGGTCAATGACGGATCCAGCCCACCAGTTCAGCCCCGCATTCCTTTACAACCAATTGCAATTATATGACGAAGGTTCGACGTTCCCAGACACATTGAATCTGATTGAAAATCAGGGATCTGCGACTTTGGCGACAATGCCATATAGCGATATGGATCACTTTACTTGACCATCTGCCACAGCATATAAGACTGCTATCCCGTACCGATCGTTCTCATACGACTATCTCGGAATCGGCGAGACGGAAAACGTCTTCGAAGCTGTTAAGGCAGTAATAGCGTCGGGAGATTTATGTGTCGTTGGCATCCCTATTTTTCGTAGAGATCCTTACAACCCGGGCCGTTTTGACAACCTTGCAGTCGGCGACTCCGATTATGACATGCAGTCCTCATCCGATGTCTATCTCGCAGGCTACCATGCAATTACAATTGTCGGCTACGACGAGACAAAATTCGGCGGCGGCGGATACAAGATCGTCAACTCCTGGGGAACAAGCTGGGGCGAAAGCGGTTTTGCCTGGCTTTCCGAAAGCTTTCTCACCACATACGGCTACGATTTCTACAGGATGACTGACCGTATCGCTTATGCGCCGACATCCTATGTGCATTGGAAGGCGTCCAGCAATTTCTGGGCGTCAGACTACGACAATCTCACCGTCACTGTCGGAGTGGGAGAGGCAAATGCTCCAACTTGGTCAAAGACCATGATTGCCGGTCCGCCACGCGAGGTTCTCACGGTTGACATGTGGTTTGACATCTCCGAAGGTATGCCCTACTTGCCACCTGGCTGGACCAATCGCTGGTGGATTAAAATCACCGACAGTTCGACGGAGGATGTCGCCATCCTTGATCTTTTGGAAATTGAACATTTGGGAAATCTTCAAAACGCAAACGCTGTCATGCCGCTATACGGTCCTTATTTCACGGGGGATCTATATGCCTTTGTCCCTGCTGGTGACACATCCAGTACAAATTATTTTGTGAACGACGAGTCCACTGACGGAGACCAGTACTGCACCGCTGTCGGAAATGACAGCAATGATGGGCTTAGCTCCGCCACACCGAAAAGAACCATTCAATCAATCATAGATATCTATACCCTTAAATCTGGAGATACCGTCTGGGCAGATGCCGGAACACATGAGCCGTTTTCAATTACACAATTTGATCGTGGCACAAGCGGAAATCCGCTTAAAATAATTGGGCTTTCTGGAGCAAATGGTGAACCGGCTACAATTATTGACAGCAGTGACACCCTGATTTCTCTTATCAATTTGCACAGCCGCGCCAAATATGTCCAAATAGAGAATTTCAAATTGAACGGGGGGCAATACGGAATCCATTTCAACGGAGTATGGGATTACGGTACAGATGAGGTGGCATTTAATAATTTTCGGATATCTAACAGCGCAAGCTATGGAGTGTATTTAGCCGAAACCAGCGGAGTTTCGTTTAAAAATTTTATTGTAGATTCATTCAACGGTCTTTATGGCATATATATATCTAAAAGCAGTGCGGTTATAAATAATTCTGTCGTTGTGGCTCCCATCAACAAGTATTGTCTGCATTTAGCTTCTTCATCCGATTATTATGCAAGTCCAGCCTATCTTTCGATATATAATTCAATTCTGTCTGCATCAGGCGCCACCGGACGTTGCATTGGCATCGACAACTATTCAACCGTAAGCAATGACAAATACAATGACTTTTTCGTCGCAAACGGCGCTATCATCGGAATAACACAGGATACTACAGATATTCAGGCAGATCCGCTTTTTGCAGATCCCGCCAATGGAGATTATCATTTGAAATCCACGGTTGGCCGCTGGAATCCGCTATTAAATGGAGCTGTGGGCGAATGGGTTATAGATGCGGTTCAGAGCCCATGCATTGATGCCGGAGATATTTCTGTGCCTGTAGGTGATGAGCCTATTCCGAACGGAGGAAGAGTCAACATTGGTGCTTATGGAGGGACTGCTTATGAATCCAAATCCATTCAGGACATTAGGCATATCTTGCTAGACAAGCCGGAACCCGGCAAATTGTATCGCTTCAATTGCCCCGTTGAGTGGCGTATATTCGGCGATGGATGGGTGGCCGGAGATTCCGTCAAGGCTGAATACTCAAGCGATGCAGGAGTCTCATGGAATTCCGTTTCCGGAGGAGAATTCCTTCCGTATAATCAGGGGACATTCAATTGGAACATACTTGGCTTGCCCAACGGCTCGAATTATCTCCTGCGTCTTGCCTGCAATCAAAATCCTTTGACATTTGACGAGACCAACGCCACTTTCTCCATTGACCAGCCCCTATATTGTTACGTCAACGACAATTCCCAATCCGGCGACGAATATTGCTCCGCAGTCGGCAAC
>DYRX01000194.1:0-5620 GCA_020718525.1 Victivallis vadensis | reverse complement strand
GCATGTCTAACGATCCGCTCTTTGTAGATGCGGACGGTGCCGACAACATACCCGGCAATGCAGACGACGATTTCCATCTGCAAAGTTCGGCGGGCAGTTGGCACGGCGGCGCATGGACTGCCGATCCTTCGGACAGCCCCTCTATTGATGCCGGAGACCCGGCAACGTCAGTCGGAGATGAACCAGCTCCAAACGGTGGGCGGATCAATATGGGTGCCTATGCCGGGACAGACCAGGCTTCAAAGACGGCAGTCTCTTCTCGAATCCTGACGATACTTTCACCTAACGGAGGCGAAGTCTGGAGCGGGACAAGGACAATACGCTGGTCGGCAAGTGGCGGAGCCTGGCAGGCAGGCGACACTATGAAACTTGAATATTCCGCGGATGGAGGAACGTCCTGGCAGGAAATAGCAGGTGCTTCAAGTCTTGCCTATAACTCCGCAGTTTTTTCATGGGACACCGCCTCCGCCACTCCAAACGCCGGAGTCAATTTCCGCATCAGGGCAACCTGCAATCAGACATCGGATTCGGACATCAGCGACTATAATTTCTATCTGCACAATGCTTCGATATATTATTACGTCAACGACAATTCCCAATCCGGCGACGAATATTGCTCCGCAGTCGGCAACGACGCGAACGACGGGCTTTCCCCTTCGACTCCCAAGGCGAGCATACAGGCCATATTCAATGCCTATGATCTCGAGGGCGGCGATGTAATATTAGTTGATGCGGGGAGCTATGTCCTGACTGCCACGCTTACACTTGTGGCGGCTGACGGCGGCGACTCTGCCAATCCGGTCAGGATCATAGGAACCACGCATCAGTCCGGAACAATTCTTAACCGCAACAGCGCAAGCTATGATGCCATTTCATGTTCCGCCCAATATGTTTCTGTTGAGAATTTGCAAGTCACGGGCGGGAAATATGGGATTTATTTCACTTCGGGGGGGAATTCCACTGCAATCAACTGCCGCATGTACAAAAACATAGTGGGAATATATCTGCATTTAAGCGATAACGTCCTAATTTCAAATTGCTTGATAGACAACAACTCGCTATATGGAATATCCTTCAACTATTCGGACAATGCCAAAGTTTACAGTAACACTGTTTGCAAGAACGCCACATCCCAGATTAACTTCGAGTATTCAACCGATGGGGGAGCCCTGAGGAACAACATAATGTGGGCGGATTCCGCAGGCAAATATTGCATAAAATATTCTGGGACAGGCAGTAGTCTGGGCTCTTCTGACTTCAATGCTTTTTATCTGACGAGTGGCGCACTGATAGGCAGTGGAGCTTCTCAGGCTAGCTTGGCAGACTGGCAGGCGGCAACCGGATTCGACGCTAATAGCATGTCTAACGATCCGCTCTTTGTAGATGCGGACGGTGCCGACAACATACCCGGAAATGCAGACGACGATTTCCATCTCCAAAGTTCAGCGGGCAGTTGGCATGGCGGCACATGGACCGTGGACACATCTGACAGCTTGTGCATTGATGCGGGCGATCCCGACTTGCTTCTTGGCGATGAACCTGAACCGAACGGAGGCCGGCTTAATCTCGGCGTCTATGGGGGAACTGTTCAGGCATCAAAAACACCGGATGCGCAAATTCTTACATTGTTGTCGCCAAATGGTGGCAATTCATATAAGGGGACAATCCAAATTCTTTGGAATGCGGACACCTTGACTTGGCCGGTCAATGACACAGTTTCCATTTTTTATTCTTCAGACAATGGAGCGAACTGGCATACCATTGCTGGAGCAACTAACATCATGGGAAGTCTCGAAACTTATGCATGGGATCTTTTTGGTCTTTTGCCAGGGAATCAATACAAAGTCAAAATAGTCCACGATCAGAATTTGTCCGAGCAGGATGAAAGCGATTCAACGTTTACTGTTATTCCGTGCTTTTTCTTTGTGAATGACAATTCCTTGCTTGACGATGAATATTCCACTGTGACCGGAAATGATCTCAACGACGGAAAAACCCCTGAGACTCCGAAGGCTTCAATCCAGTCGGTCATCAATGCCTATGACTTGGAAGCCGGAGATATAATATACGTTGATTCCGGCACCTATCTTCTTTCCGCCGACATTACGACAACTGTCGCAGATTCCGGCTCAATTGCCAGCCCTGTGATCATCCGTGGGGTAAAAGGGAAGACGATTGTAGACCGGAACAACACGGCTACAGGATGGACTTTTCCTCATTTGGCCGCGTATATTGCAATCGAAAATCTGACTCTTGTAAATGCAAGAGGGGCAATATCAATTTCCACGGGTTCTCGCGTTAGGGACTGTAAATTCAGCGGCAATGCACTATATGCCATTTTTACATCGGAACTCGCAAAAAATTTTGAAATTACAGGAAATCTGATCGAACATGCAGGAACTGATGCGGCCATTCTCCTTGAAGCCAACCTGGCGAACGCTCCTCACCTCCCTTGTCTGGTCGCCAATAATACCATTATCGCCAACAAGGGAATCCGTATCGAGGCCGAATCCGGCCCAGTCATCAGGAACAATATCATATCCTCTCAGGGAAGTGGCGGATACTGCTTCAATACCTACCTTTTCTACGGACACAGTTCAGACTATAACGACCTATATGCTACAGAAGGTGCATATATAGTAAGGAAGGCGAGCGGTTATGCCACAGATGGCGAAGATTGCCCTATCCTCGCAGAATGGCTGTCATTGTCTGGACAGGATTTCCACAGCCGTAGTCAGGACCCGCTTTTTGCCGACCCTGCAAACCATGAATTCCACCTTAAATCAACCGAAGGGCGCTGGGATCCGGCGCTGAACGGCGGGATCGGAGGATGGGTGACTGACACCGTCCTCAGTCCGTGCATTGATGCCGGGAATCCTTCGGATGAGATCGGAGACGAACTTGCTCCGAATGGCGGACGCATCAATATCGGCGCCTATGGAGGCACGACGGAAGCATCTAAATCTCCTTCTTCCGGACGATGGCTTATTTTTGAAAGCGCTGGTGAATCTGTTGTCTTGCATGCCTTCGAACCATTGCGCTGGTCGGCATGTGGCTCGAACTGGCAGGGAGATGAAACAGTCCGCCTCGATTACAGTGCCGACTCGGGGGCGACCTGGAATCCCATCAATGGTGCAGATTCCTTGCAGTTCAATGCAGGAATATTCTGGTTGGACACACGCTCATTCCCAAGTGGCGAACATTATATGTTCCGTGTCTCCTCGAACTCTGGAACGCCGGTCAGCGCCGTCTCTGAAATGGAATACAAGATATATCAGATTTTCAAGCTGGAGTATTTTTCCGGGACTAACGGGACAATCGCAGGAGCTACGCCCCAATTCATAGTATACGGTGATAGCGGCACACCCATCACAGCGACACCCAATACCGGCTACCACTTTGTCGCATGGAGCGACGGTCCTACTGCAAATCCGAGAACGGAAGCCAATGTAACTGCCGACATCGGTGCCACAGCTAATTTAGCATTGAACGAGGTGCTGATAACAACAAGCAGTACGACTCTCTATGTAAACGAGGGGGCTGTTAATACTTTCAGCATCAGGCTGAGCGCACAGCCTCTACTAAGCACAACTGTTTCTGTCTCAGTAGTTTCCGGTGACAGCGACATAACCGTCTTGTCGGGATCATCTCTAACTTTTACTACTTCCAACTGGGCAACTTACCAGACCGTTACTCTTTCCGCCTCGGAAGATGCGGATATTGCGGCGGGGACAACCACTGTCTGCTGCTCATCCGCCGGTCTTGCGGATAAAAATGTCTTCGCGTTCGAAACCGACAACGACACCACTCTGTATGTCAACAACAACGGATATGGAACAACATCTCCATCCGGCGCGACAATTGTTACAAAAGGATTCGCCACACAGATAATTGCCACGCCAAACACAGGCTACTATTTTGTCAATTGGACTGTCATTGGCGGCTCCGCCACATTCGGGAATGCGAACTTGTCAAATACGACAGCAACGATTTTAAGTACTGCAACAATTCGTGCGAATTTCGCAATCAACACATACACGCTTACATACAATGCGCCGAACGGCTCAATCTCTGGAACTAATCCTCAGGCGGTCAACCATGGCGGAAATGGCACCCAAGTCACTGCTCTTGCAAATCCGGGTTTCCGATTTATAAGCTGGAGCGACGGACTGCTCACTGCCTCCAGGACAGATAGCAATATCACTGCGCCTCTCGCAGTCACGGCTATCTTTGCAGAAAAACCTGCCTGGGACTTCAATGGCGATGGAAAATCAGACGTCATCTGCGAAAGCCCTCTCGAAACTGGATTCATATATTTCATGAACGGCCATCTTGTGGCTTTATCTTCCGAAGTTTACAAGAAGACCGACACGGACTGGAAGATTGCGAAGATCGCAGATTTCAACGGTGACGGCAAAGCCGACATCCTATGGGAGCACCAGACCTCTGGACAGATCCTTTTATATATTATGAATGGTTCCGTGATCTGTTCTGTGAAAACCCTTTATGCTGGATTATCCGGCGGGATAGGATGGAGAGTGAAAGATCTAGCCGACTTTAACGGCGACGGGAAAGCCGACATCCTGTGGGAACACAACTACGGATATGGATATATTGCACTTATGGACGGGAATATTGTCGCTGGTGGCGGAGCCGTATATGCAAGGAGTCCTAATACCAGAATTGAAAAGATCGCAGATTTTAGCGGCGATGGCAAGGCGGATATCCTTTGGGAGCTCGAGGACGGGACTGGATACGTTTTCGTAATGAATGGAAGCTCCGTTGCGTCCGAAGCTGCCATCTATAGCAGAAGCCCTCAGTGGCAAATTGTGGAGTATGCTGATTTCAACGGTGATGCGAAGACCGACATTTTATGGGAACACAGTGACGGTACAGGCTACGTCTATCTGATGAATGGCGCTACGATCTCGTCGCACGGCTACGCCTATAAAAAGAGTGATATAGGCTGGACTGTCAAGAAAATCGGCGACTTCAACGGGGACGGAAAAGACGATCTGCTCTGGGAGCATTCGGCAGGCATCGGCTGTGTCTATCTGATGAACGGGCTCGTCATTGCAGATTATCATAACATATACAGCCTGAAGGACATCAATCCTGCAACAAGATGGGATATTGTGAAAATCCTGGATTTCAATGGCGATGGCAAATCCGACATGCTCTGGGAGAGCACTGCGACAAAGAAGACTCTTGTCTATCTGATGGATGGTCTCGCAATCTCTTCATCCGGAACAGTTTACAGCAACGGAACAGGCTGGAATCTGCTGAAATAAGCATTCTTTTTGAGTGCAATAGTCCTTGTTTTGGTGTACCCTGATCCATGAAGCCAGTTCTGGCAATGCAAATGCAAGGCCGGACATCTGAATCCGCGGCATCGTAAAAAATTGCAAAAATTAAGCGTATCTTCTTTTTAATCAGCTAATAACAATATTTGATTCTTGCTCCTTATCCGATTTGACATGTGAAAATGAAAGTGGCACTTTTTTAGCCGCGGAGTGGCGGAGGGACCTAGCCTATGGTTTCAACCATAGGAATCCATCGTAAAATAGGATCATGCGTGCTGAAGGCACGCTGTTCCCTGCACCGTCCCTACAGGACGCAA
>DYRX01000193.1 GCA_020718525.1 Victivallis vadensis | reverse complement strand
GCGTACACGATGGACTAAACACGACACGAAGCACGTGAACGATTACGTGAACGATTACGTGAACGAGTGGTATTGAAGCGGGAGAGATCAGTTCACGTTCACAGCGGAGCGGTTCACGTTAGCGTACACGATGTACATTGACGAACGCGATTACGATAGCGATTACGACAACGATAGCGAGTCTTGGAACGTCCCGGCGTAGCCGGTTAAATTTACGTTCAAAGCGGGAATATCCGGGTGCATTTCCAAAAAGTTGAACTTTATCTCACACGAAGAAAAGAGAATCGTTGTCCGCCTTGAAACTTGCCCATTGTCTTTCATAGGTAAAAACAATCTAATTCGACACTGACAGACGGACAAATTCAGATTTTTCCGTCTGTCTGATGACCAATAGTTCTCCTTCCAGGAGAGGCAAGTTTCATTCTTCCTTTGTGCCTTTGTGAGAGAATCTTTCATCTGCTTCATCCTCAAATACGCGCAAACGCCTGGAATCTTAGTTCTGCTTTACTTTTCACAGACTTGCGATATTTGAAGATGAAAAAACTGGGAATCCGGATTTTTTATATTTCCTATTTGCATTATTAGCTAAATTGAATATTTTAATGGAGATGGAAATCAAATAGAGGAGAAGGCAGATGCTGAAATTCATTCTTATTGTTGCGCTGGGATCTGGAATAGGAGCATTGACGGGGCACTTTGGAAAATGCGAAAGCGGGCAGTGTCCGCTCACGGCGAATCCCTGGAGAGGGGCGGTATTTGGGGCGCTAATAGCTGCAGCGCTCTTTTTTCCTTCGACGCTGGGACAAAAGACGCCGGCAAAGGATTCAGATTCTGTGATTCACGTGCAGTCCGCATCTGACTTCAAATCGAAGATTCTTGACAGCAGTTTGCCGTCTCTGATTGATTTCTATGCCGACTGGTGCGGACCATGCCGTTCGCTATCTCCGACGATCAGCGCTTTGGCGGATAAATACAATGGGCGTGCGAATATCGCAAAGGTGAACATTGACTCGAACAAGGAGCTAGCAGAAAAATATCAGGTGCAGAGCATTCCCTGCGTCCTGCTGATAAACGGAGGGAAAGAATCAGCGAGGGTTCTTGGAGCCCGTCCCCAGTCAGAGTACGAGAATATTTTGAATCAATGTCTTGATGATGGGAAGGAGACCAGACAATGAGTCTGCCAAAAACAGTCGTGGTGCTGGGAGCCTCATCGGATACGGAGCGTTATTCGAACAAAGCAGCTAGACTTCTCATCGAAAGGGGATACATTGTAATCCCGGTGAATCCTTCCGCTCAGGAGATATGCGGGATACGGGCAGTCGCTTCGCTTGGAGCGGTTTCGGAGCCGGTTGACACTCTTTGCATCTATGTCAATCCGGAGAGGTTAAAGTGCGTGATTCCGGATATTTTGAAGCTGAAGCCGCGCCGTGTGATATTCAATCCGGGCACGGAAAGCGCCGAACTGCGTTCACAGCTCGACGCATCGGGCATAGAGACGGAAGAGGCCTGCACGATAGTCCTGCTCAAAATGGAGGCATTCTGATCGGAGATCTAGGCGCCCAGGAGAAACGCTCTCAAGTGGAGCTTTTCCGGGATCGGGGGCGAACGCTATCGGGAGCAGGATCGGAATTTGAATCAAAGTGACTCCGATTCCGACGAAATGTTTTTTTCAACACTGGTGATTTCAGATAATGAAATGAAAGATGATCAGGACAAACTTGGAGGCTTCATAATCGGGATAGTCAGGCTCTTTCTGACTGGTCCCCTTTCCATGCTCTTCATTTTGAGCGCGCTTCTCCTCGGACTGGCGGCGGTCGTCATGACTCCCCGCGAGGAAGAGCCTCAAATTGTTGTGCCGATGCTTGACATCATGGTAGGCTTCCCAGGACATTCTCCGGAGGATGTCGAGCAGATGGTTACAGTCCCCCTCGAACGTCTCCTCTGGCAGATTGACGGAGTCGAGCACGTCTACTCGACCAGCTCGCGCGATTCGGCAATGGTCATCGTAAGGTTCTATGTTGGAGAGAATTACACGGAGTCCATAGGAAAAATCAGGGACAAGATGGACGAGAACATGCATCTGATCCATCCTGACGTGTCGGGATGGCAGATGAATCCGATAGAAATAGACGATGTCCCGATCTTGACGATGACCCTCTACTCGCCTTCAAGGGACGCATATGAGCTGAGGCGCCTGGCGGAGGAGCTGAAGGCCAGGCTCGATTCGCTGAAAAACATATTCCAGACCGAAATCGTCGGCGGCTATCCCAGAGAAATTCTCATAGAGCCCGACATCGAGAAGATGGCGGCAAGAAATCTGAGCGTACCCGACATAAGCTCCGCGCTTCGACGCAACAACAGAACTTTGACATCCGGATTCGCTGTTGCGTCCGGGAAAAATCTCAGGCTGATGACTTCATCCCCGTTGAAAAGCGTTGAAGACGTCAGAAAAACTGTGGTGAAAAGCGGAAGTGAAGGCGGAATAGTGAGAGTCGAGGACATCGCCTCTGTCACCGACGGTCCCAGGGAGCAGGACTACTACGCCGAAATCGGCTTTGGACCGGCATCTGAACTCCCCGAGGGAGAGAAGGACAAGGTTTTTCCAGCAGTCACAATGACTTTCAGCAAGAAGAAGGGCACGAACTCCGTCGAGGTGGCTAAAAACATCGAAAGTGCCGCCGCCGCGCTTGGCAAGGAGATTCTGCCTTCGGATGTCCGCACTCTGATAACGCGCAACTATGGCGAGACGGCGAACGACAAAGTGAACGATCTGCTTTCGAGCCTGGCATTCGCGATGATCACTGTTGTCGGGCTGATAGCCTTCACTATGGGCTGGAAGGAGGGGCTGGTTGTCGGGCTTGCCGTACCGGTTAGCTTCGCTCTCTCGCTCACGACCAACTACATTTTCGGGTACAGCATCAACAGGGTTACGCTTTTCGCGCTGATACTCAGTCTTGGCATGGTCGTTGACGACCCCATAACGAACGTTGACAACATTCAGCGCCACATAAGGATGGGGCTTCTGGATCCGTTCAACGCCACGCTGAAGGCTGTGCAGGAGGTGCTTCCGCCAGTGATACTGTCAACTATCGCGATCATCATCTCTTTCATGCCGATGTTCTTCATCACCGGGATGATGGGGCCGTACATGGGGCCGATGGCGATCAATGTGCCCTTGACTGTCAGCTTTTCGACCGTCTGCGCGCTCACATTTGTGCCCTGGCTCGCCTACACGCTTCTGAAAGGCAAGCGGGGTGAATCATCCGGCGAAGCTGGAGGAGCAGACGATGCGACTCCGCAGTGGATAAAAAAGACGTATGGCTTTCTGATTTCCCCCTTTTTCAGGATCCGCAACGCGATCATTCTCATATTTGCAACGCTGGCGCTGACTGTCCTCTCCTGCGCGCTGATGCTCAAGGTGCCTCTCAAAATGCTTCCATTCGACAACAAGAACGAACTGCAGATAATCCTCGAGATGCCGGAAGGTACCAGCCTTGAGTCAAGCTATGCCGCCGCCGCCGATTTGGGCAAGGCGATCTCCAGATTCAATGAAGTGAAAGACTATGAAACTTACGTAGGAATTGGTGCTCCTATAGATTTCAACGGGCTGGTCAGGCACTATGGAATGCGGAAGATGCCCCATCAGGCGGACATACGGGTTAATCTGGCGGACAAAAAGCTCCGCGAACAGCAGAGCCATGCAATCGCCCTCAGAATAAGGAACGAGCTCACTGCAATAGGCGAGAAGCATGGCGGAATTGTAAGCATAGTGGAAGTCCCTCCGGGACCGCCTGTCCTCTCGACTCTCACCATTGAAGTGCGCGGCGGGGCAGACCACAGCTACGGGCAAATCGTGGAGGGTGGCAGACAGCTCCAGGAAATCCTCAAAAAAACTGATCCGAAGCATATTGCGCAGATAGACAGCTATGCGCAAGCTCCCCACGACAGAATGCTCTTTGTGGTGGACAAGGACAAGGCGGCGGCTCATGGAATTACAGTGGACGAAATATCGCAGGCCCTGCGAATGTCCCTGGACGGATGCACAGACCCGGGTTCTTTGCACAGCGGCGCGGAGCGCAATCCTCTCAAAATGAGAATTAGACTGCCGTTCGCAGTCCGCTCCTCCTTCGAGAAGCTTGCCCAGATGTGGATAAGAGTCCCCGGCACGGATGGAAAGCTTGTGCAGATTTCCGAGCTCGGCAAGTTCGTGATGGAAAAGGAGGAGGAGCCCATCTACCACAAGAATCTTGAGAGGGTCGTCTATGTCACGGCAGAAACCGTCGGACGTCCCCCCGGCGAAATAATAATGCAGATACTTTGGAATTCCTGGAGCGACTTCGTTCCCCAGTTCTTGAAGGCGTCGCTTTCGGGAAGCTGGAGACATTCTCTGCCAAATGGAACAAGCGCCGAATGGAATGGAGAAGGCGAATGGGAGATCACGACAAGGGTTTTCAGGGATCTCGGTCTCGCCTTTGCAGGTGCCTTGATAGGCATATTCATACTACTGGTCGCTCAGACGAAAAACCTTGTTATGCCTCTTGTCATAATGACAGCCATTCCGCTTACAATCATCGGTGTTGCGCCCGGCTTCTATCTTCTTAACTTGATCAGCGGAGGCGAAGTCCGCGGCTATTCCGATCCAGTCTTTTTCACTGCCACCGGAATGATAGGAATGATTGCTCTCGGCGGGATCGTCATACGAAACAGCATAGTCCTCATAGAATTCATAGAGGACGCTCTCAAGGAAGGCAAGAGCCTGCGATCCGCCATTCTCGACAGCGGAGCCGTCAGATTCAGACCCATCATGCTGACAGCCCTGACAACCATGCTTGGCTCCTGGCCGATCACTTTGGATCCGATTTTTTCGGGTCTGGCCTGGTCTCTCATTTTTGGACTTCTCGCAAGCACATTCTTCACCATGCTGATTGTCCCTGTAGTCTATATGCTGATATATTCTGGAAAATCAGAGTGCGGAATTCAAAATGGAGAAGCATCCAATGCAGGCTAAAAAAAACGGCACTGTGCAGTTCTTGGGCTACCTTGTCTCGGGAGCGGCGCTCGTCTTTCTTTCGCTGTATTTTGCCGGAGTCTTTCCGGGCGGAAAAAAGATTCAGCCTGGCTCGGTTCAGAAAAATATTGCAGTTCAGGATGGAGAAAAAATCATCCTCGCTGAGGAGGACATCCCAGTGATCTACAGTTCTGCGGGAAACATCCACAGCAGAGACGAGATCGAAATAAGCGCGCGAATCACGGCCAAGATAACGAAGATTGTCCCCCGGGAAGGCGATGCCGTAAAAAAAGGCGAAACCATCGTATCCCTCGACGACTCGGATTTGAAGGCCGCCCTCGCAAGAACAAAGGAAAAGCTCAATGAAGCACAGGCATCCATGACGCTTCAGGAAAAGGAGCTCGCCCGCGACAAGGCAATGTTCGAGAAGTCTGCCGTCTCCCAAAAAGCGCTGGACCAAAGCGAAAGGGCTCACGAGGCGGCGAAGGCCAATCTCCGCGGAGCAATGGAGGCTGTCAAGGAGGCGGAAGCCGCCCTCTCATATGCGTCCCTGGCAAGCCCGATTGACGGAATTGTCTCGAAAAGATATCTCGACCCGGGCGATTTGGCGCTTCCTGGACTTAAAATCATCGAGATCTTTGACAATCAGAAACTTATGCTATATGTGCCAATCGCAGAGTCACTTGTCTCTAAAGTCAAAATTGGAGACCAGATGAATTTCGAGGTTGACTCGGTCGGGAAAACTTTCAGAGGCGAGGTAAAGGAAATTGCCCGCGCCATTGATCCGGCAAGCAGAACCTTTCTGGTCAAAATATGCGTGGGTTCGGCGGACGATTTGATCCCGGGAATGTTCGGAAGGCTCCAGCTTCAGACTGGCTCTGAAAAGGCCGTGCTGATTCCGGAAGGCGCTCTCATCCGCAACGGACAGCTCGAATATGTCCTTAAGCTTGACGATGCCGGCGTTCCAGTCAAAACCCTTGTGAGGAGCGCCCCCTCAGGACAGGCGGGAAGGCTAAAAATCGTCTCTGGATTGAAAAGCGGAGACCATATTCTTTTCCCGAAACAAGTCCAGTGACCCCGCCCATTTCTGAACTGCGGAAAAATGCCTCACCCCCAGACATCTGAACCCGCGACATCGCTAAAAATTGCGAAATTTAACCGTATCTTCTTTATAATCAGGGAATAAGAATCAGCCCTCGATACCTTAGGCGATGTCTGATTGTTGCAGATGCAGTTCTTCCCGCATTTCGAACGCCATATAACCACCGAGCCTGACAGTATATCCAGATTTTCAACAACTTTCGTTTTCGGTCTATCGCCCCTTTCCATTTTGCCGCATTTGTTGACTTTGCCATTATTGTTCGTGAAAAATACGGGCAATATACACGCAAAAAACAAGCGGAAATTTGTTTTTTATATATTTTTCTTGTAAATTTACCAGGGGAGGCTAGGGTAACTCGTGGTTTGTTGAATATTTGCATATTTACCTAAAAACTCGAAAAGCTCACAAGATCTTTTTCCACGGCAAATAGACCAATTGAGCTTAACGGCTCAGGAAATCTGAAACTGTAAAAAAACAATACGAGGTGCAGGCATGAAACATTACGCTAGCCATTTTTTCCGCCTGAAAATTCCCGCATGTGTTCTTGCGGCAATCTCCATTTTTTCGGTGGACGGCGCAAATATCCATGTTGACGACGACAATGCGACTGCTTCGCACGAGGGAACGGCGCAATATCCTTTTTCCTCGCTCCAGGCGGCTGTCTCCGCCGCCTCGAACGGTGATCTCATCAAGATCGCAAGGGGCTCATACACGCATTTAACGACCGAGGGAAAATCCCTCATCGTCATGGGGGGATACAGAGGCGGGACTACGGCGGACTATAATGCGGGTATCGGCGGGGACTTCTCGTCTCAGGAATTCTCTTCCGAACAAACTGCCGTGAACGGCGATGCGGAAAACGCCGCGGTCACGATAACCCGCTTCGACGGTGCTCCATTCTCTTTCGCCCTCGACAACATGAGCTTCCGGCAGGGGCTCAAAGGTATAGTCATGGACACCGCAAGCTCCTGGCCACAGCCAAGCGATCTGAGCGTCGAAGACTGCATCATCGAAGATAACGGGCAAACGGGCGAAACTTCCTTCGGAGCAGGCATCCTCGTCTGCGGGGAAAACGTCCTCATCAGAAACTGCGTCATCCGCAACAACAGTGGCGGACGCGGAGCGGGCATTTCCCGAAGTGGAACTCCCACCAACCTGAGGATTGAAGGCAATCTCATAGAAAACAATCTATGCTACGGCGATCACGGCGGCGGCATATATCTCGACGGAAGCGTAATTATTTCAAACAACAGAATCGTCGGCAACAGGGTCGAAGAGTCATACGGATGGGGCGGCGGCGTTTTGATACTTGGAACAGCACAGCTTTCATCGAACGTCATCAGCGGAAATTACGCCCCCGACTACGGGGGAGGAGTCTTCATTGACGAAGGAGGCTCCGCAAGCATGAAGAACGACCTCCTATACTCTAACGAAACCGGCGGAGGCCGGATCGGAGCCGGGATCGCGCTCGATGACGGCGACCCCGGTCCTTCGAGCCTGACGATGGAGAACTGCACCGTCGCATTCAACAACAGCTCCTTCGTGGGAGATGAATATTGGATCGGCGGAAACGCTGTATTCTTGGACAACAATTCTGGCGCCTCCGCGAAAAACTGCATATTCTGGGGAAACGGGGATGACTTCTACGTCCGTCCCGGAAGCTCGCTCTCCATCTCGTATTCGTTAAGTCAGGAAACTTGGCCCGGCATCGGAAACATTGTGGCAAATCCCCTTTTCGCAGATTCTCTGAGTGGCGATTTTCATCTCAAATCACTTGCTGGACGATATGACCCGCTAAGCCAGTCTTGGATCAAAGACCTGGTTGACAGCCCGGCAATTGATGCCGGAGATCCGGCTTCGCCGTATCAGAACGAAGCAACACCGAACGGAAACATTGTGAACATGGGAACTTATGGAGACACCGGTCAAGCCAGCAAAAGCTCCTTTGCATCGAAGCCGACTCTCCCCTGGGACTTCAACGGCGACGGTAAATCTGATGTCGCATCCGAGGACTCGGTCTCGAACTTAGGCTACGTCTATCTGATGAACGGCTCAGCGCCAGCTTCTTCCGGCAACCCCTATTCTGTTGGTGATGCGAACTGGAAGATCGCCGCCTTCGCCGACTTCAACGGAGACGGCAGGCAGGATTATCTTTGGGCGAACCACTTGAATGGCCAGGTCGCGATCTATCTCATGAACGGAACAGCAATAAGCTCAGCAAAA
>DYRX01000192.1 GCA_020718525.1 Victivallis vadensis | reverse complement strand
ACCCCAGTTCTACTGCAGACGGAACCCGTCTGCATCTCTCTTCTGGAAAATCGTCGCCCCTTACATTATGACGAGTTCGAGCGAGTCTACCCTGAGCGCTACGGCACAAAATACGGCTTTTAGAGACCGGCTTTGTGGATTGCGGCCGATAAATTCATCAAGTGCGGCGATATTCGTGAGGGATTTGCCCTAGTCCGTTGCGACGATTGCGACCATGACATGTTCGTCTCCTTCTCCTGCAAGAATTTTGCATCTTGCTGAAAAATGTATATTTTTTTGGTCACCGAAAAAATTGATGGCTGAATTCCTTGCCAATTTCTGAAATTCCCCTTGAAGCCGGCTGGAACCCGGACGGGAGGACCCCGCGCTTTCCGAGTGAATTCCGTTTTTTTCTTTATTATTGAATTTCATCCTTGACTTTTATTTTTCCCTGTGTATATAGTCTTCCGTCCGTTTGTTGTTTAATTTTCGCACTATTTGAGTATCACTAAAAGGAGTTGGACTTATGAAAAAAACCATTTTTGTTTTGCTGGTCCTGTGTTCTTCGTTTTTGCTTTTCGCCACTGATTCTCTGGTCGGGACTTGGGAGACGGCCGACGGGAAGGTTAAATGGGTGCTCAGAGACGATGGAACCGGGGAGTTGATACGCAGCTCAACCAATGAAGTTCCAGGCATCCAGACCATGTATGTTAAGTGGTCAATGAATGAGGCGACTAAAACATTCTCCTACCAAATAACGAGATGCAAGCTTGATGGAAGCGGTTCCTACGATTTCGACAAGCCTTCCACCGACAATAAAAAATATGAAGTGCCATACACACTGCTCGACAACAAGTTCACCGTTGGAGATTTGACATATAAAAAGCGTTGAGCCGTACTTGCACCGTATAGTGCCAGCTTATTAGTGTCGCCTGTGCAGTGTCGTCAGTGCCGGAAATCTTCGTGGAGAACGCAAAGGAAGAAAAGAGACTAGGCTGAAAAGGGAAGAAACGATTTCGGAGACGAGTCGAGACATAGCGTCCGACGGAGTCGGCGGGCGGAGCCCGAGCCGGATTCGTCCGAGGTCTACGTCGTCGAAATACCGCGAAACGGTCGAAATTTGATTTGCAAAGCGAATCCTTGGAGTGCCGGCGTGTGAATACCGCTTTAAGATTCAAAAACTCTGCTTACACCGAGCACCTGCTCGGTATCTTGAAGATTGCCGACAAGATGTTGGCGTTCCCATCAGGAAATTCTGACCGTATGACTGTTAACGGATAAATGTTAACTTTCCTACCTTCAATATTCGTTATTGAAATTCAGTATTCAATATTTAACCGTTCACAGCGGAGCGGTTCACGTAAGCGGTGCACGAAACACGACACGTAACACGAGAACGTGAACGATTACGTGGCGATTTCACTCTTCAGCGGAAACAGAGACTTTTTTGACAATCCTGCGTTCATTTCTCCTTCTGTAGCTCGTGATCAGCCCGTATGCTGAAAAATAGCCTATGATTCCCGATACGAAAGCCAAAAACAGGCTTCCAAGCAGAAAAGGAAGCAGAATGTCCCAGCCAAGTTCGAGAAATGTTTCCAGATCGAATTTGCCTATAAGCTCCCTCAATGATTTGTCTATGTAGCGGAAAGAAAGCGGTTCACCAAGCAGATACGAGCCAAAATATGCGATCATGGGATATAGTATGGGAGCCGTCCAGGGGTTCGTTATGAACGTGAACACTATGCCTACCGGAATCAATTTCTTGATTCTGAACAGAATGCAGAGGACGATTACAAACGGAATCTGCCCCCCTACCGGAATCGCGAATCCGATGAAAAGTCCTATCGCCACCGCCAACGATATGCGCTCGGGACTTTCCTTCCTCCTGAGAAATTTGACAATGGCTCCACGCCAAAATTTTTTGCTGAAATATTTTCCAAGCATTTTACAAGATCCTAAAAGCGGTTATTGTCTTTCTTTGCACTGTTTGCATCTCAAATAAAAGAATTGAACCCGTGAAAGGATGTAGCAACAATGAGTAAAGTCAAGCACTTGGACGAGAATAACTTCGAATCAGAAACATCAAACGGAGTAGCTCTCGTTGATTTTTGGGCGCCTTGGTGCGGTCCATGCAGAATGCTTGGTCCCGTTCTCGACCAAATAGCCGATGAAATCGGAGACAAGGCGACTATAGCAAAGGTTGATGTTGACAGCGCGCAGTCCCTGGCAATAAAATTCTCAGTCAGAAGCATTCCCGCGATCTTTGTCCTCAAGGACGGAAAAGTCGTCCAGCAGTTCATCGGCGTGCAGGATAAAAAAACTCTTGTTGCCGCGATCGAAGCCGCCCAGTAGAAAAACTTTGTTCATTCTGACAGCGAAGCTGTCCAGGTAGGCGGACACGATTTTCTTTGACAGGGGAACGCTTGAAGGTATGATCCATAGATTTCGCTGTGTCTACACTTGGAGTGCTGACGCGCAACGGAGTGAAGCTTCAGCCTTGTTTCAGGCGAAAGAATCTCGCCGTCGAGACAGAGACAGACAAAAATATTGAAGGAGAGAGAAGAGACTGGACCGGCAGGCTGCCGCATGCCATAAGAAAGGCGGCAGATCCGTTTAGCAGTCGCACCCTCTAATGCTCTTGATCTCAGGGCTTCCTCGCTGGAGTTCACGATAACGATCACGGAAAACAAGGAGAAAAAATGCTTTACTCAATGTGTTCGGATTATTTCAAGTCCACCGGAAATGCAGAACCGTATCTCAGACGAATCGCCGATGCCGGCTTCGACGGAATTCAATGGATTCACCAGTGGAATACAGACTTCTTGTATACTAGGCCAGAAGTCATGCAGATCAAAAAAATGCTGAAAGACTTCAATCTGCGCCTCTTCGATCTGCATGGCACCGACGGAAACGAGAAAAAATGGTATTCCGAAACGGAATATCAGCGTCTCGCTGGCGTTGAAATCGCGAAGAACAGAATCGAGATTACAAAAGAACTCGGTGGAAATGTCGTAGTCATGCATGTCCCCAGACGCATCCCTGAAAACGATTTGAAGTGGAAGCAACTTGAAATGTCTCTCGACGAGCTCGAGCCATTTGCATTGAAAAAAGAAATCAAAATCGCGATAGAGAATATTTTCCACGACGAGTTTGACGGAATCGGAGAACTAATGAAGGAATATTCACCTGATTTTCTCGGGGTATGCTACGATTCCGGACACGGAAACATGGGCAAGCTCGGACTGCCAAGAATTGCGAAATTCGCAGACAGGCTCATCGCATTGCATCTCCATGACAACAACGGCTACGACGACCAGCACATGCCGCTTTTCAGCGGAGTGGCAGACTGGGAGCGCCTCGCAGGAATCATAGCTGAATCCCCATACAGAGGACCAATCACTCTAGAAACCATAATCGCAAACTCAGGCTTCTCCGATGAACGTCTCTTCCTGGCGCAGGCACGCGCCGACGCGGAGAAATTTGCAGGAATGATTGAAAAAGGCAGAAAGCATTTTTAACTACGGAACACGCGGAAACGTTCACAGTTTTACTGTTTACGGTCAGAGTTAATTCGGGGTCGTTGTCGCTATCGGAATCGGGAAATGATGGAATCAATGTCGGATTTCCTACTCGATGCGTCGGGTGCATTTCCCAAAAGTTGAACATCATCTCACACGAAGACACAAAGCACACGAAGTAAAGAAAAATGTTGTCCGCCTGTCTGATGTCCAATATTTGTCCTTCCAGGAACTTTTTTCCATCCGCGCCTTTTCACCAGCCTGTGGACAGTTGATTTTGGTGAGGACAGCATATGGTCCATGCGTACGGCATCAAGGGTTTTAATCTTCCCTTTCTCTGCGGCGGCGGTCAATTTATCTTTTCAAAAGAGGGATTTTTATCTGCGATTGTTTTCAGCACCGGTAACGAGTGCTGACAAGTATGCCGCTTTCGCCGAAAGTGGCACAGGAGGAAGCATGAAAAAGGCGTTTCGGAAAAGTATGCCGTTCTTTCCGAGAACGGCTCAAGAAGAGGCAGTTTCGGAAAAACTGCCATACTTAAGACCAAAAGTGCCACTGAAAAATCACGGAGGTTCGGACATCTGAAAGTACGGCACGTGTAAGGCAGGACGGCACTTTGAAAAAATGGGGGGCCGATTTTTCAGCGATAGCGAAGCTTGAGCCAAGCGCCTCCTATTGACTACTCGTGTTTGCATGCGTGGAGCAGATCTGCGAGTTTCGCAAATGCCAGGCACTGTACCGCGTCCGCCGCGCCGTAGTATATTTTCACAGTCCCGTCATTCTCAAGGATGGCGGCATTTGTGAAAACTACGCTTGGGGTCTGCCCGTCGAGCTCGTACTGCTTCTGGGCCGCAAGGATACAGCGTTTGCTGATTCCAATGACTTTTGATGGATCTTCGAGGTCGAGGAGCATTGCGCCAAGCCCATAGACACTGTCCCCGGCCTGCTTGCGTATTCCATGTATGATGCATAGCCAGCCTTCTGATGTTCTTATCGGCGGCGCGCCCGGTCCCACGCTCGTATATGCCCAGCCCGTGTCCGAGGTCGAGGCGATCAGCCGTGGCATGCCCCAATGGATGAGGTCCGGTGAGGACTGCATCCATATATGCTTGTTGCCGGCTCCGGAGTTCGGGCGTTCAAGGCGGAAATATTTTCCTCTGATTTTCTCAGGGAATAGAACTCCGTTGCGGTTGTCCGGGAGGCTGATGAGATCAATCCATTCGAGCTTTTCAAACCCGTCGTCAATTTTGAAAAGCCCTAGCTGGCACTCGAAATCGGTATGCGCGGCATGGATAATGTAATGCTGTCCTTCGATGCAGGTGATTCTTGGATCAAGATATGTCAAAGTCGCGGCACTGTTCATCGTGGAAGGATTTCTCCCTCTGCAGTGCTTGTCGAAGATCGGATTTCCATGCGGCATGGGGAGTGGAGCCGGACGCGGCTTGAATGAGATTCCGTCTGCGCTGTCGCAGACCCAGAGATATCTGGCAAGGCCGGAATCTTCGCATCTGCAGACCATCACATATTTCCCGTCATTTTTCTTGACGACTGCCGAGTTGAAGACCCAGAGAATGTCTCCGGGAAAATCCTCCGCCGTCAGAATGGGATTGCCTTCATAGCGCTCGACGATGTACTTCTTTTTTCTTAGCATGTCATGTCCTCGTCTTGTTTATTTTCCGGATGGAATAAGTCCCAGCTTTGCACATTCTTCGACCGCTTCTTCATGCGAGGACGGCTCTTTTGCAAGCTTGTGCAAGGTCCATGTCTCGTCAAAAGAGGCTTTTCCGCCCGGAGCGAGATTGAAGTTGCGGCTGAGCGGTTCAAGTTCTGTAAGCTTCTCGTTGAAATAGAGTTCTACTGAACAGCCGTAGTCTCCGTATTTGGAATTCTCATAGTATGGATATTTCTTTACAAAGAGCATTCCGTCAACGAGATACGCGATCCAGCCTGCATCGCTGTCAGCCCCGATTTTTCCGCTTCCGGCTCCTGTCTTGACAACAAGATGAGAGCCTATGCGCCTGGCTCCGGGCAGGCTTGGGCTCTCAGATTTGATCTCCTTGCCCGAAATGACTCCCCATCCGTATGGGAATATGCTTCTGGCTTTCAACGGCAAGACAAGATATCCATTTGGCACGCATAGAGTTCTGTCCCAAAGGCAGAATTCCATGCTTCTTTCCGATCTGTTCATTGCGCTCTGCCTGACAAGGAGGCTCCCGTCTGGCAAAAAACTGATCTGCTTCGACAGCTTCAGCGGAATGGACGGATCTTCTGGGCTTCCAAGGACTATTTCAGGATTCTCGGAATTCGAGACGATGGCACTGTATGCTCCGAGCCATAGGGGGAAATGAGACGGAAAACCTGCAGATTCCGGTCCGATGTCAAGCTGGTAGCCTCCAAGCATGAACCAGTTCTTCTCCTTCTCAAGGGTTTTGCCGTCCGAGCCGGGCTCTTCATAGATCAGATTTCTGGAGGCTGTTCCGAACCACATGATCCTTCCGCCGATTTGCGGGACAATGACCGAGTGCAGTTCCTTGCCTGAAATGAGTATTGAATTTACCCACCCCCTGTAGGTGAAGGCTGTCCCCGACTTGACCGAAGGCGGCAGATCATCCGCCGCAGTGCCCGCCGAGATCAGGCAGAGAAATGGCAGAATCATCCGTTTCATGCATCATTTCCTTTCATTGAAAAAAAACTCCAGCGTCCCCTTGAAAGAGCTTCTGAAACATGTAAAATAATAAAGGATACCAAAAATACCAATAAAAATTATGAAAAATTTGTCAACATTTGCTGGAGGCTCAAAATGGAATGCGCATTGCATGGAGGGAGGCTGGACGCCAGGAATTCTGAAATCATATCGCCACTGCTGGGGTGCTGGACTTTTTCCGACGCGGAAGGATTCAGGCGGGTATGCCGTGAAATAATGGAATCGTGCGCCGACACCTCTGAGCCGCCAGACAGTTCCGGCGCTTTTCATGAATGCCTGGAGAAGGCGCGAAAGGACACGCCAACATCCTGGGGCGGAGTATTGAATTTCAGAAGAGATGGAGAACATTGCGAAAAGTATCTTGTAGTGAGGAAGGGATCGCATCTACCCTTTGAGAAGCACTCGAGAAAGCTTGAAAGGATTGTGGTGGAGTCCGGTAGGGGGATTCTTCTTCACGGAGACGGATCGGATGCGGAGCGGGTTTTTGTCTCGACCCTCGGAAGGGGGGATGAGTTCGTATTTCCTCCGGACTGCGCTCACTGCATAATTGGAGCCGGGGATCTTGTCGTTTTCGAGTCGTCCGAGGATCCGCTCGGCGAGAAGGACATCCACGTCATCTTTGACAATTTGCCGCAGGACTGCGGATTCCCTGGTTCAGTTGGAAACAACGCGTCAGGGGTGCCATTGATAAGGGTGGGCGCCAACGAAATCTCCGCCATACAGTACGGCTGGTGGAAGGCGGGCGGACCGCCGTATTTCAGGAGACCTTCGCTCGAGTCCCTCATGTCTGTTCGCAAGTTCCTGCTGGAAAAGGGGATATGCAGTGACAACGCTCCAGCGTATGGCAAAGGTCTCACCGAGATGATGATGTGGATCGGCTACAGCTATCTTGAGGACTGGTGGGTGTCCAGCGGCAGGACGACACGAAAAGAACATGATACTATCTTTACCAAATGCGGTCTTTACTGGCCTGCCGAGACAAGGCAGTCAACTCATGGGGACATGCACTGGTGTCTGGACAGACTGCTGGGAACGCCCTCCTGCGAGATTCGCCCTGAGGATGTCAGGAAGGTCGTACTTGGCGAATTCAAGGATTCATGCACCCGCATGCATGTGGACTACATCCATGGCTATATGCTCCATTGGCCGCTGAGGAAGGGCGATGCAAAGGACTCCCTTGCAATGGACTGGATGCTCGAGGGAGTTGTCCCCGCCTTTGCCGAGCTATACCGCGATGGAAAGATAGGCGCGGCTGGCTTCGGCAATGTGTCCGATATCGAGATGCTAAAAGCTCTGAACGAACGCTGTTCGGAGGAGGGTGCGAAATTGGGGGTCGCCGGCTTCAAAGTCCATTACATCCAGAATGAGTCTTCGATTGTTTCATCAGACGACAAGGCGGCTTCGCTTGTGGAAGGAGCGCTTGCGGACTATTGCAAGGAGAACGGAATTGTCCGCGTTGCCTATTCTGCGCTTGGACACGGCGCGCCCATTGCTCCTCCTGGCGAGTTTGTCTTTGTGGATCACTGGGGGCTTTCCGAGGGCAGGCAGAGACGGATTCACGAATTCAAAGCGGCTAAACATGGAATCCTGAAGGAAATTTCCGCAAAGGCGGGCTCCTCCAATTCAACGCTTGCGCTCGCCTGGCTGATCTCGAAGGGTATAGTTCCGCTTTTCAGTTCCATGGACTGCAGGCACATAGCTGAAAACATCCAGTCCTTCGACTTTGCAGGAAAGGCGCTCGAGCTCGCTGGCGAAATAGGCAGATTCAGGAAAGACTACCTGGAAGAGCTGAAGCAGATCTAGAAGTTAGGGGGCGGAATTCCAATTAGTTGAGGGTAAATCACATGAAATTTTCTCTCACAAAGGCGCAAAGGCACAAAGGAAGAATGAAACTTGCCTGTCCTGAAGGGAGAAATATTGGACATCAGACAGACGGACAACATTTTTCTTTACTTCGTGTGCTTTGTGTCTTCGTGTGAGGCAATGTTCAACTTTTGGGAAATGCACCCATCATCACCTTAATTCACTGAAATTTTCAATTTCCAACTTGATAAAAGATAGCTAGATCCTATATTCGTTATATTAGTCGCAGATTTTTTTGTGTTTTACTATGAAAAATTATTCTTCTGGGGGAGAAA
>DYRX01000496.1 GCA_020718525.1 Victivallis vadensis | reverse complement strand
GTTATTGTCCGCAAGCATGGAATAAATGCCATTTGGGGGGATAGATCAAAAGTAGAAATGGAAGAAGAAGTGACGGTCGAAAAGCTCGTAGCGAATCAGGTTTTTACTAGAGGGGGTGTGTGATGAAATTGAAAGTTTTTATTTTTTCTCTGTTTATTGGAATTATTTCGCTTTTAATCATATTTGGCATTCATTACGCCGATGGAACTAAGACGAAGGTTTCTTCCTTGCCAGACGAAGAGGCGAGCTCTATCGTCCCCAAGCATAGCAAAGGCGATGGAAAGGCTCCGGATCATGCCGCAAATAAGACATCAACTTCAAATTCTGCCGTCATCGGTACAGATACCTTGGGGAATGCTGAAGATCTCCATACGAAGACAGAGAATGCCGAAAGCCAGCAATCTTCAGGTGGCACACCACACATATTCAATTCAGGAAATTCGCCTGTCCTTCCGCCGGAGCCGTCAATTGTCCGCCAGCTTGAAGGCGTTACAAGAATTCGCCAGATAGACCTTGCTCCTGAGATTCTTCAAGGGCGCGTCTTCCAGAAAGGTGAAAAATTGGAATTCGAACTTTTTGACGGTCATAAATATACTGCTACGGTCAACTTTTCCGGTAAAAATATAAACAACACTACGGCGATTGCAGGAAAAATAGACGGAGAGCGGTATAGCTATTTTGCGATCGCCACGACGGATGGAACAACGGCCGCAGAATTCTCATTTCCGGAGAAAGGAGTTGAATACTCGGTGTATGGCCGCAATGGGACACACTATGCGTTTGATTATAATCCGGCGAAGAGGGGAAGGCTTGAAGGGGGTCCCACAGTTTCAATCCCGGAACCTGCCACGGCTTTGAATACGCCGCCACTCGTCCCTCCACCATCAGGAAATGCTAACACGATCGAACCATCCGCGCCAGACATATCCAAAGGAGCGACCGTTCAAATTGATGTGATGATGATTTATACTCCGGCCGCAAAAAATTATGCGGACAGCAACCTCAGCGGAATAGCAAATGCCGTTTCCCTGACTATGAGCAGGGGACAAACAGTGATGAACAACAGCAAAATGGAAATTACGTGGAACCTTGCGCATTCGGCGGAGGTGAGCTACACGGAAAGCGGCAGTTCTCTCACGGATTTGTACAACTTGACTTTGATTGATGGCCAGATTGACGAGATCCATACCTGGAGAACCACCTATGCCGCTGACATTGTAAGTTTCCTCACGAAGGTTGATGATTGTGGAGGGCTCGGATGGGTGCTTGATTCCACTTCCGGAAACAAGGAACACGCATTCCACATAACGAGAATCCAGCAGGCAACTTCGTCTGTGTCAGACATTCACGAGGCCGGCCACAATATGGGCGCCCACCACTCGAAGACACAGACCACACAGAAAGGTCCTGGACTATATAGCTATTCCGCAGGATGGCAATGGGCATGCACTCCCGTTCCTTCCGGCTACACGACAGGATACTGCACCGTCATGACATATGAGAATTTCGACAGTTCCGGGGACTTGGAATACAAGAGATTGGAATATTTCTCCGATCCGGACATCTCGCCTTCTGTGGGTGGGGGAATCCCGTGCGGCAATTCGGCGGATGCCAATAACGCACGCGGAATACGCGATATAAAAAATGTGATTGCCGCATATTATAGTGGTGGCGGCGGAGGGACTTACTCCATTTCCGGTATAGTCAGCGG
>DYRX01000495.1 GCA_020718525.1 Victivallis vadensis | reverse complement strand
GAAAATTTATTCGGAGAGATTAGATTGATACGTACTTTACTGAATATTTACGATTCCGATAAGTTGTGGGGCGCAGTAGGCTGATGAATTGCAATTCTTGCACTAAAGATTAAGTGAACCTTTGGTTCCGATAAAAATGGAAGGTGTCAAATGCTCTTTGTTGTTCCAAACTATGACTTGTGGTTCACTTGCCCGCAGTTGGGGCTTCTCTATATCGCGTCTTCCGCAAGAAAGGCAGGCGCAAACGTTGAGCTCCTGGATTTTCCAAGCTCCAAAGATCCGTATTCTAAGCTGGATCTGATGCTTTCCAGTCACGATGACGTGGCAATAACCGCCAACGTTTCCCAAGCCTATTCCGCGACTCTGATTGCAAAATATGTCAGAGAAAAGCACCCGCAAAAACGCATCATTTGGGGCGGGCCATACCCGAGCGCAAGCGCTGAATATGCCAAGCTCATTCCAGAGCTAGCCGACATCGTTGTAATAGGCGAAGGAGAAAAGCAGATCGCACAACTCGTTGCCGGGCAGGAACTTTCACAGATCAAGGGGATTGCCTATCGGAGCGGAAACGCCTTCGAAGTCAATCCTAGGGCCGACTACATCGACGATTTGGACGGGCTTGAATTCCCCGCCTGGGACCTTGTCAAGATAAGGGACTATGATTTTCCCGGACAATCTCCAGGCTATCTTATTCAGACGCAGAGAGGCTGTCCGTTCGCATGCATAAACTGTACGACATTTATCCATGGAACGCGCTACCGGACGAGAAGCGTCGAAAGCGTCCTTGCTGAAATTGAATGGCTGAAAAATAGTTTTGGCGCGAAGGAGATTCATTTTTGGGACGACAATTTCACGCTGGACCGCGACCGCGTAAAGACTCTCTGCGAAAAGATAATATCAAAGAATCTCGGATTGAAAATGACGCTCCCGAACGGGATCAGAGCCGACATTGACGATATGGAAATGTTCAAACTGATGCGCAGGGCAGGCTTCTACTATGTCAATCTGGCGATAGAATCCGCGGAGCAGGACGTGATAGACACGCTTGGAAAGAAGCTTGATCTGCGGAGGGTTCGCGGGACTTTGTCGAATCTCGAGAGCGCTGGCTTCAGGATCGGACTGCTCTTCATGATGGGCATGCCTTTCGACACGCCAGACTCCATCCGCAAAACCGTCGAGCTTGCGGAGTCAATTCCCGGCCATCACGCGCACTTCTTCATTGTCACTCCATTCCCGGGCACTAAACTTTACGAAATGGTCCTCGAGAAGGGCGGCAAGGTCTGGGACTACAGAGACGGATTCATAAGCTTCGACGACGACGATGAAAGGTTCGTCAATCCGTCTCTTTCTCATGCGGAGCTCCGCCGTCTTCACCGGAGCGCCTACAGACGCTTCTACACTCCCTCGAGGATTGCTGGAACAATTATGAAAATGCTTAAAGAAGGCAGTTTTCTGACGGACTCGAGATTTCTCATCAAGTGCGGTATCAACCTCCTGACAAGAAACCAGAGATAAACTTCTCGCCTCTTGAAAAGTCTTCTCCTCTTTTCCTCCTTTAAAAATGCAGAGATCCGAAGCTCTGTGATTTTTCAGTGGCACTTTTTTGTTTTTTTAGCCGTAACGCGGCTATGTGATATAGCCTGTTTTTTTTCAACCCCAGAACAGGGAAATGGAAGCCATTGCGTCCTGTAGGGACGGTGCAGGGAACCGTGTG
>DYRX01000494.1 GCA_020718525.1 Victivallis vadensis | reverse complement strand
TCTCAAGGAATGCCGACGATGCCGGAACGCCGCTCAGAAAATCTTCGAGCCCCTGACCGAGAATGCAGGACAGCAGAGAATTGTCTGTCTTACATCGGTCCAGTGCACCATGCTGATTTTTCCTGCGCAGGAGTACAATCACATCCTCGCTCAGCCTGACAGGCAGTATGCGTCCGCGCCGGAGCGCCAGCAGGCGCTGTATGACGATTGCGACAGACATGAGGGCGCAGAGGTAGAGCGGGACCATTGTAAGCAGGTTTATGGGGCTTTTCCAGTTGACGAATGGACTGGCGATGATCGAATTGGCGTCGAAAAATTCTCCTAGGAAAGGCATCTTATGTTTTCCTTGATGGGCTTGTTCCTTGTTTCTGAAACCTCACTCAGTCAAGGCACGATGATAGTCCTGATTTGCAAAAATAACAAACTGCAAAGATAAAAAGTCAAGCTTTTTAACCAAAATACAAATCTCTATGCTCCAAATCCGAAAAAAATCAGTCTATTTCGACTGCCATATAGTTTTTCATTTTAATAAATTCAAATTGTGATTTTTTCCCCCTTGAAAAACTATAGATGACAAGTCATCCCCGGGCGGAATTCCAATTAGTTGAGGATGAAGCACATGAAATATTCTCTCACAAAGGCGCAAAGGAAGAATTAAACTTGCCTGTCCTGGAAGGACCAATATTGGACATCAGACAGGCGGACAACGATTTTCTTTACTTCGTGTGCTTTGTGTCTTCGTGCGAGATAATGTTCAACTTTTGGGAAATGCATCCAATTGAAGGGACATCGTGTCTATGTTGTCAACGAGGAATCGGCTCAATATAATGTGGATCTAATTGATCCCGATTCCGATCCCGATACCGAAACTGAAATCTTGACATTACATAAACATCGTATATATTGTAACATTGATATTACAAATATAGAGGCATTATGTATATCGAACGAATAGCGGAAAAAAGACTTAAGGAGATATTGTCAGTCAAGGGCAAGGTCGGGATCATTCTCGGTGCAAGGCAGGTCGGAAAAACAACGCTTGTCAGACATTTTGCCGCAAAACAAAAATGTGTCGAACTGAATTTCGATGTAGAGACCGACAAGGCAAGGTTCCTGTCAGTTGCATCGCTTTCCCCCTCCCACGCCTTCAAGTCGCTTGGCGAGCCCAATTTGCTAATTCTCGACGAGGCGCAGAGACTGCCGGAGACATCAAGGATAGTGAAAGGCTGGATTGACAAGGATTTCCCTGCTAAAATCCTCCTGCTCGGTTCTTCAAGCCTAAATATTCTCAACCAGTCCGCTGAAAGCCTCACGGGACGCAACATGAAGCTCTCTCTATCTTCCCTTACATTTGATGAGATAGCCGGAAGTTGTGACTGGTTCGAACCTTCATTGCCTCTGGAAACAGTGCTCATGAATTACAAGGAGCCTCTGCGCTCCACGCTTCTCGAGGCTATGGTTTTTGGAGGCTATCCTGAGGTAGTCCTATCGTCGGACAAGGTTTCCCTGCTCAGGGAGCTGAGTTCCGACTATCTCTGGAAAGATGTCCTGCAGGCGGGGCTCCTCAAGACCCCGGAACTGCTTCGCCGCCTCCTCGCTCTCCTTGCGCACCAGGCAGGTTCCGAAGTGTCGGTAAATGAGCTGTCCACGCAACTGCAGATGGCACGGCACACCGTCGAGCGTTATCTTGATCTGCTCGAACAGACCTTTGTGATATTCA
>DYRX01000493.1 GCA_020718525.1 Victivallis vadensis | reverse complement strand
TGCATCGGCTTCGGTTTTGACTTTTGCAATTGGCTCTTGAAATATGCTCTTGACATTTTCATTCCCGTTGCTATAATCCGATTCTTTACTTTCCATCAAATAAAAAAAGGACTCAGAATAAGATGTCAAGCTCGTTTGTTCAGGAAAGCTTTGCCGAACGCATAGGCGGATCATCCTTCGGGAAAAGCACGAAAATCTACAAGTTTGAAAAAATCAAGAGGGCGAGAAGGGCGGCTCTAGAAGCCAATCCCGGCGGAACAATAATTGACATGGGTGTTGGCGAACCCGACGACATGGCATTCCCGGAGGTCGTTCAAGCCCTGGCAAGAGAGGCGGCAAAATGGGAGAACAGGACCTATGCCGACAATGGAATCGCCGAGTTCAAGGCGGCAGTCGCCAAATATATGCGCGAACTCTACGGAGTCTCCCTCGATCCCGAAAAGGAGATTTGCCACGCGATCGGCTCAAAATCCGCTCTCAGCCTCATCCCCGCCTGCTTCATCAATCCGGGGGACAGCACCGTCATGACAGTTCCTGGATATCCCGTCCTCGGCACTTGGACGCAGTATCTTGGCGGAAAAGTTATAAACATGCCTCTTACCGAAGAGAATTCATTTTTTCCTGAACTCGATAAAATCCAGTCTCCGTCAAGCGGCAGGATCAAACTGCTCTACTTGAATTATCCGAACAACCCGACTGGCGCATCCGCAAGCGTGAAATCATTCGAAAAGGCAGTCCAGTTCGCGCATAAGAACAATGTTCTGATAGTTTCGGACGCGGCATATGCCCCTCTAAACTTCAAGGGCAAACCATTGAGCATCCTTTCAATTGACGGCGCAAATGAAGTCGCAGTCGAACTGCACAGCATGTCGAAGGGCTTCAACATGACCGGCTGGCGCTTGAGCTGGGTATGCGGAAACGAGCTCGCAGTGAAAGCCTTCGCAAGCGTGAAGGACAATGCCGACAGCGGACAGTTCGCGGCGATTCAGAAGGCGGCGACAGCGGCGCTCGATGCGCAGTCCAGAATCACGCCTGAGATTTCTGCAAAATACGAAAGACGCCTGAAGAGCATGGTCGAAACGCTTAGAAAAATCGGATTTCCCGCACGCGCGCCGGAAGGCTCATTCTACCTTTATGTCAAATGTCCTAGTGGAACCAAATCCGGCGTCAGCTTCGCATGCGCCGAGGATTTCAGCGAATGGCTCATCAAGGAAAAGCTGATAAGCACTGTTCCCTGGGACGATGCTGGCGCCTATGTCAGATTCAGCGCGACCTTCGTCGCCAGAGGCGGAGAAAAAGAGGAAAAGGCGATCTTATCCGAATTTGCCAAGCGCCTTGAAGGCCTCGACTTCGTGTTCTGAAAACCAGGATCGAAGAAAAAGACAGCCTATAGTTTTTCAGATGAATAATTTCGTTATTTTGCTGAAAAACTATAAGAGGCTGGACAGCAACTCAGCGTTTTTTTCCGATGGGAACGCCGTCTGCGCCGGTCGAGCTTCGCTCGGGCTCCTCCCGCCATGTACTTTCCGAATGCGGCAATGTCTGATTTGCGCAAATTGTCAAACGTCTTGAAATGCACGGATGGAAAAAAAGTTAAATCGGAAAATGGATCGGCTATCTGGGAAATGTCGTAAAACATTTCCCACAGGAATCAGCGACTGATTCGTGATATAGTTTCATGGAGAATAAATTAACAATTTGAATTTATTAAAATGAAAAAC
>DYRX01000492.1 GCA_020718525.1 Victivallis vadensis | reverse complement strand
TTGGAAAAAGAACTCGCTGAAAAATTTGCACGCTCGCAATTCGGCAGCAAGCTCCATGTCCTGGTCGAAAAAATAAGGGACGGCAGAGCCGAAGGCTGGAGCGACAACTACCTGCGTGTCTCGTTTCCATACGGAGGAGATGGAAAAATTAAAAATTCTATAGTAGAAGTTGTGGCAGGCCCGGAAATTGACGACAAGATGAGAATCCATGCGCACAGTGATTTTTTCAGATAGGCGGGAACAAATCCCAGTTTGCGCTTGTCTCAAAGCAAAGAGTCAAAGACATAAAATGAGGCATGAATTATGGACGCACTGAATTTTTTTTCAAACCCGAAGCTTCTTCTGAACTTCCTATGGGCGGTTCCACTCTTCATCTTGATCGCCATATACTCTTTCAGAAAGAGGGATAGAATTTGCTTGGCGCTGCTTGGACCGCGTGCCAGGCTTCCGCAATTTAACTCGGTTTCAAAGGCTAAGAGGCTCTCCAGGCTTTGGCTGCTCGGATTGTCCCTCACATTCCTCCTGATTGCGGCATCCCGTCCGATATGGGGAGAAAAGATACTTCCTTTCGGCGCCAAGGGCCGTGATCTGCTCATACTCCTCGATGTCTCGAAAAGCATGCTATGCCAGGATGTGAAACCATCTCGTATGGAACACGCAAAATGGTTCATAAGGGATCTTGTCGGAGCCTGTCCGGGCGACAGATTCGGACTGATTGCGTTTTCTGGATCGGCATACATGGAATGCCCCATAACTTCGGACAAGACAAGCCTTTTCATGACCCTCGACGAGATGAAGCCCGGATCCATACCTCTTGGCGGGACCAATATCGAAAACGCCCTAAAAGCCGCCTTTGAGGGGTTCAAGGCCGCAGAAGGCGCACACAGGGCGATAATACTGGTGAGCGACGGAGACGAAGTCCAGGGAAACATGGCAGGACTTGTCAAGGATCTGAAAGAAAAGAACATTCCAATATTCGCAGTCGGAATAGGCGATCCCTCTCAGCCGGGGCTCATCAACGTCAAAGACGAGGAAACTGGACGCGATATCTTCCTCAAGGATTCAAAGGGGGAACTGGTGAAAAGCAGACTGAACGAACAGGCCCTCAGCAAACTCAGCGATGAAACCGGCGGCATCTATGTCCGCTCTACCGCAGTAAGCCCAAACCTGAAGCCTATAGAGGAACGCATCCGCTCACTTGTTCCCGTAGATTACCAGGACGGAAAAAGCACTCGCGCCATCGAAAGGTTCCATATCCCATTGCTGATAGGCATAATCCTTCTCTTCGTCCACTTCTTCCTCGGTGAAAGAAAAAGAACGGCTCTTGCAATGCTCCTCCTGTCATTCTGTATTGCGAATTTAGCATTTTCCGCAGACGAGAACGCATCTCCACAGAGTCCGGACCAGGATCAGGCAGAGGAAAACATTCAAGCGCCAAAGCCCTCCCCTGACAATTCACCCGCAGGCGAACAACCACCACCTGCAGTCAAACCATCGCAAAAAAAAGAGTTGCCAGAAGAAATCTACAACAAAGGGCTCGAAATGCATCTGAAGAAAGACGAGGAAAATGCAAAATCCCTTTACCAGAAGGCGGTGAACATGACTGAGGACAGCAAGGTAAGATCAAAGTCATTCCAGAATCTCGGCGTCATCGTCCATCAGAAAGCCAGAAACATGATCCAGGGCAAACAGCTCGATGAAGCTGAAAAAGAACTCAATCTGGC
>DYRX01000491.1 GCA_020718525.1 Victivallis vadensis | reverse complement strand
AGGTTACCGTTCCGTCGCCGTTGTCCATGCAGGCGCAAAGCGGGGTGTGCGCGTAAACCTGTCCCGCTGCAAGTATTCCTCCCAGAATGGCCGCGATGATTATTTTTTTTGCAGTCATGGTTTTTTTTCCTTTCAATTTTGTGAAAATGGGTAACCCTGTTTCCGTTGAAACGCCTTTTTCCTTCATGGGATGAAAGTGACAGGCAGAAAGGTTCCAGTTATGATGCGATCCATTGTTTCGTTCAAAACCGGCAATCTCCATGCCTGTGCGCCTTCTCCGCAAATATTGACTCTAAAACGCGAACGCCAGCCGGGCAAACAGTTCATCCGCCTTGTCGTGAAAGGCACTCCCGGCGGCCTTTTCATAGTTGCTCCTGCGATACTCAACCATCAGCGTTGTACTGAAATTGTCTTTTTTAAAAAGCGTGTAATTTGCGCCGATGGAGTATCTGTTTGTAAGATGGCCATCCTGGTCGCCCGTCATGTCGTCGTCGAATCCTTCGTATCTGAGAGCAATCTCCAGTGGGTCGGCAACCTGGTAAGCGATGGCGGTAAACCAGGCAGATTCCTTGTGCTTTTTTACGTTCGTTGCGTGCATTTCCCGGGACAGCGCCTTGATATACTCTGCGTCAAAGGTAAAGTTGGCGATCGTATATTCGATGGATCCGCCTGCCGTCGTATTGCGATCCTGCTGTCCGGGTTCCGAATCCAGATAGGCGCTGATCTTCAAGTCTTTCATGGGTTCCATTGAAACGTTGAGGATGTATGAATTCACCTGATCCGTCGGGTCGGGATTGGGGTTGGGATCCCTTGCCCAGCCGTAACCCGCCCCAGATAATTTGTCCGCGAGAATTTCGCCCTTGTAAAGCGTGGCCGATATGTCAAGTCCCTGAAGGCCAGGCAGGAATCCCACCGTAGCGCCTGTTTTGGCAACCTCATAGCAGTCCTGCGTGATGGGGTCGTTGATCAGATGGCTGTTGAAAACCCCGAAAGGCTGCGCCCTCTTTCCGGCGACCAGATAGACGGGAAAGCCATCCTTCCCGATGGTTACAGATGCCTCGTCCCAGAAAATGCGATCGTTGTTGCTGTCGAGATTTTCGCCTTTCAGGATGAAATTCCCTGTTACCCATTCATGAAATTTTACCTCGGTTCCCAGCTCTACCGTGCCGATTTCAAATTCGGATTTGGACGCGCTTTGGGGATTGGAAATATCCTTGGTGTTGGAATAGGAATAATCCAGTTCAATCGCGCCGCGGAGCGTGATCCTGTCGGCAATTTTGTCGAGGGTTCCCAGTTCCTTTTTCGCATCGACCTTCTTTTCAAGCTCCTCGAGTCGAGCCTTGATATCCTCGACTTCTCCGGCATATACCGGCGCAGAAGTCAGAAGCACCCACCCGAAGATGAATGCGGTTGTCCCAAAAAATAGTCTTTTCATGCTGTTATGCTCCATTCTCTTGACATTTGTATGAAAATCGTATTAGAAATGAAAAAAGTCTGGTAAGACAAACAAGTCCTTTTCTTTCAAAAGGGTCTTCGCCTTCCGGACCGCCAAAGGGTCCGCGGGGGGAGTGGCCGCCAAACCTGCCCCCTGCGACCCTTCTTCCTATTTCATATCCACCGCCTGAACCCAGGTGACCGCATCGAGCGAGAGTTCCTCCTTTCTTTTTTTGATATTTGTGCTGCTTGTCATTCGTAATCCTCCAGCGCATCTCTGTTTTTGATAAAA
>DYRX01000191.1 GCA_020718525.1 Victivallis vadensis | reverse complement strand
TTGATGCGACGGCCAGCCTCTATTATTGAAGCAAACCTGGGCTTGATCCATTTTCTCCATAGATCCGTGCTCATCATTACAGTCTGCTGCATTCCTATATCGTCTCCAAACTGTATAATATCAACTCCTGCCTTTGCGTAAAGTTCTGTCCTTTTAATCGTATGCTCAGTAATACGGTCAAAATGGACGAAAGCCCGCTCATCGTCAGTCATCATGTCAACCATTAAATCTTCCATCGAGCGGATGTACCATGCGACTTCCCAAACTGTGCACGCCATTTCTCCCATTGCCGCAAGACCTTGTGAGTGAATCTCCTTGACCTTGGCTTCAACCCTATCAGGTGCATCGTTCCCAATGGCCGGCAACGGATAATTTCTGACTTCATCAAGACTTGGATCTCCTGCCAAAGGATGGTGCATTCTTGTCATGTGAAAACAATTTTCCTGATGAGAATGGCCGACGCCCCAGATGTCAATATAAGTCTTTTCAGGAAGCTGTTCGCGAAGATAAATATTATTTGCATCAGTCCATGTCTTTATCATGGGCATTCCGACAAAGCGGAAGGGATTTTTGAAATAAGATTCGTAGTCGCAGTGCCCAAACCTTTTCTTGAAGGCTTCGATCTGCGAGGGGCAGAAGCGTCCTGATTCAAGCGGGACGGATTGGAAACCCTGCCTTTTCATGGACATCAGAAGATTTTCTCTCGCTGTAATCATAAGATTTCTTCTTTCTTATTATCTGCTTGTACGGCTTTTTGTTCCACTGAATTAATTATTTCCTTTTCTGAAAGCAGGACATGCCCGTCTATCTGTCCATTGTCCAGATGGTTTACGGTTCGGACATCGAGGTCCCGGAAAAGGCGTAATATATCGCGGATGCCGCCGATACCAAACCAAATTCCTACTATTGCGGCAAGGATTCCAGGTACAACAAGTGATGTCAAAAGAAAATAGTGCCCCCACCATTCCAGTGGCCATGGAGATATAGCATTCCAGATGACAACGCCCAGAAACGAGAGACAGAAAGAGTATCCGAACGAGTACAGAAATACGGCCCAGGTGATAAATCTGTCCGAGCGCGAATATTCATTTGATATTCCTAGTGTTTTTACGAGGAAATTTTTAAGGGACCATGTAATTTTATCCTTCATTTCATTGTCAATGTTGTATTTTCCTCTGTGCAGCATTCTGTCCATGTTGAAGGGTTCTTTCAGAGTCAGCCATGAGACTGCGCAATAAAGCAATAGGGAGACGAGCATCACCATGAAATAGATTTCATAGGAGTTGATCGGGAATTTGACAGGATTCATTTCCCACACTATATACGGATTAAATGGAGAGGATACGGACGATAGGAATCCGTCAAGGCGTCCTGTCAGTCCAAGACGATCCAGAAGAGGATAGATCAAATCCGCCCAGTTGCGTTGGATCAGCATGCCCGCGAGCGATAGTATCATTCCGGATAGAAGCGAAGCCCATGCGCCTGCGGTGGTTCCAAAACGGCTGTAGAGTCCGAATATCATTACGGGCCCGCAGCCGCCCAGCCACATCGAGCATGCCATGGCTATGAACAGATTGATATAGTCAAGCTGTGCCATGAAATATGAGCCTGCCAGAAAAATTATGCCGACTCCGATGGATACCAGTCTTATTAGCTTGATGTGATTATGCGGGGACAGTGCTCTTTTCTTCATTGGCAGGATTACATCCTGGGTGATGGTGATTGCCGCGCTGAAAATGCGCGTGTCGTCCGTGGATATCATTGCGAGGATCATGAGGAGGCAGAAGGCGCCGAGAAGTCCGGTCGGCAGAAGATTCCGCATTGAGACTGCCATCATTGTCTGATGGTAAAGCGTTCTGAACTCCTGGAAAATGGAGTTTCCGTTTTCGTATTTCAGAAGGGTATTGTGGGCGGCATCAAGATACGGCGTATCCATGTTGCTCTTTTCTGAGAGGGGACAGTCTGAACCTATCTCATGGGATTGGGGTGGGATGGCGGAAATGGCATCTATTAATTCGGAGCGGGCACTTCCATTCTCGACAAGTTCGCCTGCGACACGCGTTGAAATTTCTGTCCTCAGATTTTTCGCATCGCCTGAAAATCTCTGATGACTGAGGAGCGTAAGCACAGCGACTGCGATGAGAAGATAGAGCATGCTGTTGAGGGCTCCGCGCCAGGTTCCTAGCAATCCTGCCATTTTCTGCTCATGCGGCGAACGTGCCGCAGTCGAATAGCCGGCACCGATCCAGCTTGCCCTGTGCATAAAAATGCTGATGCCTGTCACAAAAAGAAAAAACAGATTGAAATCGCGCAGATTCGATATTTCATATGGGTTCAAAAAGCTCTCGCCCTGCACACGGTCGAACATGACAGGAACGATTTCGTCGCCCCATGAGAACTTATAGACTATGAATACGATGAAAATCAGCATCAGCGGATAGGCTATCAGCCCCTGGATCGCATCAGTTATTACCAGGGTGAGCGTGCCGCCAAACCATATCAGCGATATGGCAAGCGTAAGCATTATCAGCATGAGCAATATGAATACAGATATGGAAAATCCAAAAATATTGAGATGAGAGGGCAGATCAAGATAATATATGAAGAATCTGCCGGCGATCGCAGGCATTATCATATTGGCGCTTACTTCGGATACACTGCGCAGGAGAGCGGCGAATATCCTGAAATTTCTGCTGTAGCGCATTTCGAGGAACTGGCCGAGCGACATTGACTTTGTCTCTCGGAACCTGTATATGCAGAAGCCGCCCAGGCTCATCAATATGCCAATCGGCACAAGTATCTGCTGCCAGAATCCAAGAGCGAAGCCAGTTTTATAGTGTACTTCGACATATGCGACAAGAGTGATGATTGCGAGCGCATTGGCAAGATCCCCCATGGTAATTACGTATCTGCCGCAGAGGCGTCCTGCCGCAAGATAGTCGGCAACGCCGTGGATATATCGTCTGGAGTAGAACCCAATCCACATCACGAACGAAAGAGGTATGAGTACAATTGCCCAGTCAATCAGATTCATCCGCGTGTCTCCGGCATAAATTCAAGGTTTTCGAGAAGTATCATGATCTGGCAGGACTCGAATCCTGGAAATTGCGCCTTGTATTTACATGGATCATCCTCGCATCTTGTCCTGTTCCATTCATCTGATGCCTCCTTTTTCACGGCTTCAAGTGTCCGATTGAATTGATTTTTTCTTGTTGGAAGGCTGTCTTTCTCTCTTAGGAGGAGATATTCGAGACAGCACCAGGCGGCTTTTATAGAAAGAAGCATGGCATTTAAGATTTCCGCATTTTTTGCAGGATTGTAGTTTTTGATAGAATTCATGATTCTGAGCGCCATTGCAGATCTTTGTTCAATCCTAGCAATATCTTCACGGCTGAGCTCATCTTTTCCGAGGATTGCCTGCGAGCATTTTCTGTCCAGCTCAACCCGAGGATGCAGTTCAAGCAGAATCTCAAGCTCTTTATCTAGCTCTGTTCCAAAGACTTTCATTGCAAATTCCGTCATAAATTTCCGCATGTCAGGCATTCCCCCTTGTCTGAATGCCTCTGCGCTGAAGGCGATTCCGTACCATATTGCGTCCTGGAAATACCTGTGCGGCCACCATACTGTTGTAATCATGCCTTCGAGTTCGTGTTGAGATGCGAAGGATGCCATTTTTGAAACATTGTCAATTGCTGTTTCCGTCAGGTGGCATCTGTAATACCAGCAGGCGATTGACGGTGCGACGACAATTCTATTGAATCCATGATTCTTAAGTGAAACAATCGGAGCGTCGTCACAGCCTGCATGATAGCGCCAGTCGAAGAGTATCAAGTCCTTGCGCAGATTTTGCGCGACATTCGGACTTTTTGTTGCATGATCGCCCCAAATCATTGGAATCTTGCCGCATTCGATAGCATAGCCTGCGATGGAATTGACATATTCCGCCCAAACGGTGTCAGGTGCAAGATTTTTCTGAGAGCAGTAGTCCCTGATGTCAACTTCGTCACAGCCGAGATGAATATATTCGGAAGGAAAGAGTTTTGCGGTTGCTGTTACAAGTTTTTTTACCACGGAATGCGTCTCGGGGTTCAGCGGATCAAGTGCGTTGAAGGCAAGCAAATCAGGTCTTTTCCCTGCATAAAGATGAGAATATTCAGGCGTGTCGGTCAGGAATCTCGTATGTCCAAAAGTTTCGATCTCTGGGATTATGTCTATTCCCTTTTGTCCTGCATGACTTATGAGTCTCTCTATCTCCTGAAGGCTAAAAGCATTTGGTGCCGCCATTTTTTCGAATCCCGGCATTCTTATGCTGAAGCCATGGTCATCCGAAAAATGCAGGAGGAGTACGTTCATCTTCCATTCCGCCATGAAATCAATCAATTTGAAATAGTAGTTGTGCGGCTCGATCAGGCGCGAGCAGTCAATCAGAAGTCCGTTGAAACGCATTTTGTTTTCTCCATGTTTTTCTATTTCAATTTTGTAAAGCTGGTGTATTTCCGGTTGGGGATCAGAAGCCGATGCCGTCCTGAAAGATTGTCTTTGAATGAAACGCCCTCCAAGCTGGCGGATCCAGTTTTTTAATTCTTGCATCAAAGTTGTTATATTCTGTCCTAAGCGGATGCAGTCTGACATCAAGATATTCGCAGATCGAGGCGGCAGGCACGAGACCGGAGAATGTGTTTTTAACGTCCGTGGCTATTCTGTCCGCCGCTTTGATTTCGTCTTTGAGCAGGTTCAGTTGTATGCATTCCATGAAAGAACCTTTGCGTTCAGGATATTCTTCCGAGAGAGCAAATTGCTCATGGAGGGACTGAATGATCCTCCATGCTTTCTGGCGGAGTGACTTCAAATCATCCATTGATTTCCTGCATTTTTCAAACCTTTTTTTTTCGCCGGCAGTCTCAAGAAATTCAACGCATGATTTTATTCCGCCTGCCGGGGTCTCTCCGTCGTGCAGAATGATTCCATGTTCCACAAGCGAATCAAGGCAGGCATCAATCGGTTCGCACTGGATCCTGTGCGTCGAATATCGGCTCCAACCCGTTGTTATCGCCCCCTTGTAAGCATAGCGCTTGGCAATATCCATCCATCCGACTGCATTTTCCTCGCGTTTCGGGATGTCCGGAATATCCGCGCTCTGTCCGTCCGCCCCTTTGTATGCCGTACCTGCCCAAAGTTGCACCCCTGATTTATGCAGTTTTTCAATATGCCTTGTGGCGTAGTGCCTTTCGGAATTATCCGGGTGTCCAAGATAACCCCAGGTAACCAAATCCGCTTGGGCGGCAATTCTTCGCAGATTTTCTTCGTCCCATTCTATCATCATGTCGTGCCAAAGCATAGGACGTATCCCGCAAGACCTGAGATTCTCAAGAAACGGCTCCATGTATTTGAGATACAATTCCGCCTTTCCATGCCTTGCAACGAATTGTCCGCTTCCTTGTCCCTTTCCAAGACTCCACGCCTCATCTCCGCCAAGGTGAAAGTATCTGGCATCTGGGAGGAGCTCAAGGACATCGTCAATAATTCCTTGGACAAGCCTTGCTGAGTCTTTTGCCATGGGATTCAGGCAAAAGGAATCATGGGGGAGTTCCCGAAGATGCCGATACTTGGGATGACGCAGAACATTTTCCATGTGTCCGATGGACTGGACAAGCGGGATTATCCCGATCCCGAATTCCTCCGCCTTCTCACGGAACCTGCGAATCTGTCCAGGGCTGTAGCAGTGAGGGCTTCTGAAACTTTTGTCAAAGTTCCATGGAAACATGTCTTCCCACTCTACGATAATGACGTTGTAACGGGCAAGCGCCACGATTTCGATCAGCTCGAGGAGTCTCTTCGGAGTTGGCGGCAGTCCCTTGAAATCCAGATGTATTCCGCGAAGAGGGAGAAGAGGGGGGTGCTTTAAAAAAAAGCCCCCCGTGTCCATGCAGCTGGATTTCGGTGTCTTGTGGCTCATCGGATGCCCGCCTATTTCACTTCTTCCGCCGTGGCATTGTCTATCCAGACATTCCCACCGTCAGTGGTTTTGTTTTTCGCGAAGCAGGAGAGCGTGACTTTGTCTGTCCCCTTTGGAATCTCTACATTTTTAAGTTCAAGCTTCTTCCAGTCGCAGTCGCTCTCCACTTTTTCAGCCGGAGAGTTCGTCTTGGAAAGAATTGCATCCCCCTTGTAGCATATCAGAATGATTGCGACTCCACCTTTGAATTCGGAAGCCTTGTACTGCATGCTGAATGAATACTTTTTTCCGTCTTGAAATGCATTCATTTTATCGTCGCGAAATACGACGTATCCTTCTTCGCCAGGAGCTTCCTTGGGAAATGTGAATAGGACGCTGTTATTTCCTGATGCCTTCTCTTTGGAGTCAATGGAGTGGGAAACACTCCCTGTCTGTCTGTAACCCCATCGGACTGGCCGCGAAGAATCCTGCATCAGTTCTTCGAAATCCCCATTCGGTAAGAGATTGGCATTTTCAGCGTTTCCGGCGTTTAGTCCCAGCACTGCGAATCCAGCAAAGAGCGCAAGCATCCTTTTCATCGTCTTCTCCTTTTTAATTGTTTTGCTACAGTTCAATTTTAAGGCGGGCTCTGCCCGCAACCCAAAATTCCAATCCCAAAGCTGGCAGATATAAAGATTCAATGAACGACGTAGTTCAGTGAATATTTACGACAAGAATCAAAGCGTGTCAGGCTTTTCAAGCTGATAGACTCTGACATAGTCAACCTCGAACTGGTCGGGCAGTTTTTCTTCAGACATATTGGCACCGCCACCCCATTGACCTATTTCATTGCTGAGATTTATGTATTCAGGAACATGGGAGACCGCGATTTTTTTCTCATGAGCAAATATTCCATCAACGTAGAATCTGTATGAATCTGGAGTCCAGAGCAGGGCGTAGGTATGCCAGGCAGCATCCTCGACGGCGGGATATTCATAGCTGTATCCGTTCTTCTTGTGCTTGTCCTTGTAGCCATCCCAGTGCACAGTGAAATGGACTTTTCCTGGTGAAATCTTCACATATTCCATTATGTCTATTTCAACGCCTGACTGTCCCGGATCTCCTATGATGGAGCCGTATTTATCGCTTTGAAGCCAAAATGCCGACTGTGGTCCTTTAATTTTCGGAAGTTTCGCCCTCATTTCAAAATATCCGTATTTCGCCTGAAATTTTCCGTTCGTGTCAATCATTCCGTAGCAGTATTTGTCCTGGTCTTTATATAGCCTCAATTTAAGCGTGCCTCCGCCGACTGAAACACTTTCCTCTGTGGAATAGCCCAGCTTGCGTTTCCCAAGATGATGATATCCCCATTTTGTCCTGTCAAGAGAATCGCCGTCAAACTCATCATTCCATACGAGGGCATAACCCGGCGGAATCAGCTCCTTTGCCTTTGTCAATTCTTCTTTCTTTTCTATTTGACTTACGTCTCTACATCCCGAGAGCCCCCACACAACTGCGCCAATTAAAAGAATACTGAGCCCATCTGAGACAAAACTATTGCCTTTCCTCATCTTTCTCTCCTTATCTTTTGCCTGTTGTTTTATTCTGTTAAATTCCACCATTTTAATCCTTGACCGATTTTATTTGCGAGACAGTTTCTGTATTTTTCTGAAGAACAGTGCCCGTCCCCCCATAAGCTATTTGCGCTGCCTGAGTGGACCGCGCCGACAAAATGCCCCCCGCTGTCGTTTCCATCTGAGTGATAGGCGACATTGTCGTACCAGACTCCACCACCGAGTTTATCCTGCCTCTGCTCTCCGTCAACGACAAAAATTTTGGATGATGGATTTTTCACGGACGTCGACCTTGTCGGAAAATATGATGTCGTGCCGTTGGTCCACTGTATTCCGCAGCGGTCGTTGATGGCATAATTCACTGAATAATAATACGGAGCTGAACCGTTCACATACGGACGATTGGATGAGCACAAGAGGACAAAACTGGGGGGGGCTGCGGGATAATATGACCACGGAACTTTTACAAGATTCGAGGCAAGGTATGGAACCAGCTTGCTATACCAGCGGACATTGTCGTATGCGGGATCCGTGCCTCCGACATTGTTGCACAAGATGTCAGAGTAATCCACGGAGTACATCGAAAACGCCGAGCCTGTCTGCCTCAAATTGCTTAAGCAATTTATTGTCTTTGCCTGAAGTTTCGCCCGCTTCAGTGCTGGCAACAGCAAGGCCGCCAATATTGCGATAATCGCAATAACCACCAAAAGTTCTATGAGCGTGAATTTTTTTCTGAACGCACAGAAAGATTTTTCCCGAAGCATGGTTTTCATGTGTTTTTCTCCGTGTATTGCCGAATTTCAGTTCCTTCTATTTTCAGATATGGTATGCTGATGTTCTTCTCCTGTTCACATCCATCCATGATACGTTTCAATCCCTCCCAGGAAGAGGCGGCAAGTCCCTTTATATCCTGTAGAAATGTTGTGCATGTGGGATTTTCCGGCAGACTCGGATTTCTC
>DYRX01000190.1 GCA_020718525.1 Victivallis vadensis | reverse complement strand
AGCCGGAATGCGCAAAATTCTCAAGGGATGCTACGGCAGTATTGGAAAAGTGACCAGGACGTATTGGCAGGATTTCATCCATAGCTCCTCGGGGGGAGCACGTCTTCTTCAAGAGCTTCGACAACGATTAGTATTTCTGCACTCTCTGACTCTAATGGGAAAGCTGAGAAGAAAGGTGTAATCCTCACTGTTTCTTAGTTGTTCCCCATTGCATTTTCAATCCTAGCACCTATACTTGGTCTTGAGAGAAAACAAGATTCCTGCCATTCGGTAACATTCCTGCGCGTAGAGATCTTAACCTAGGGACATTTGTCCATAGCTTCCGCTCGATTATCCTTGGATGCGCAACTTTTTTTGGGAGCAACAATGGAAACCGACAAGATTTTGAAGAGAATCGAAGATCACACTATTCTTATCGTGGACGACGACTCTTTCATAACGAAGCTCCTCGTCAAGGCTCTCGGCTTAAACGGCTTCTTCAACATCTCAACCGCCGAGACCAACGAGGAGGCTCTCAGACTGCTAGGAACCGGTTCCTCTACAAGCAAAACAACCGTCGAGGGCGGGGAATTCGACATGCTGATATGCGATGTCGTACTTCCAGGCTGCAACGGCTTCGATATCTGTCGCAAGGTCAGACAGGAAAGTCCGTCCACTTCCATTATCATGATGTCGGGATACGATATCGAGGACATCAACCACCTCATCGTCGATTCCGATGCAGACGACTTTATTCTAAAGCCCTTCAACCCGATCGAACTTGTCACCAGGGTAAGAATGCTGATCGAAAAGAAAAACAAGATTTCCGAGCAGGTTGAAGCACCGAAACTTTTGCTTGCGCCACAAAGAAACTTCAGCCTGCCTTATGTGGGCGACAGAATAGGCGGCTACATCATCGTGGATTTCATCGGATGGGGAAAAACATCCGTTCTATACAAGGTAATTTGCCCGACACAGAACTCGATTTACGCTTTGAAAATGCTCACGCGCAACGCATCGGAAGTAGACAGCATGGCGAAGCGCTTCGAGAACGAAATAGAAATAATGTCGAAAGTCAGCCATCCCAACATAATAAAGTTCGTAGACAATGGCTTCTTCAACAAGTCCCATTATCTTGTCAAGGAATACGTGGACGGAATGGATCTGGAGGAATATCTCATAACGAGGGGTAAACCCGACGAGGATGCGCTGTGGCAGATCTCTTACGAGATGGCCGGAGGGCTTTTGGAACTCCATTCCAAGGGGATCATGCACAGGGACATCAAGTTGAAAAACATTCTTTACGCACACAAGGAGAGGGAAATCAAAATTGGTGACTTCGGCATAGCAAGACTCCCAGATTCCCTCCGCATGACCAAAGACGGCTTCGTTCTCGGCACCCCCCTATACATGGCTCCGGAAATTTTCAATGGCGAAAACGCGACGTTCAGAAGCGAGATTTACTCCTACGGCGCAACGCTGTATCATCTTGCCTGCGGTTCACCCCCCTTCACTGCCGACACCAGCTCGAAACTTTACGAGCAAATCAGAAACCGATACCCTCTTCCAATCAGCAGTTTCAGAAACGACCTTCCGGAATGGTGGAACACCATGATCGTCGGGCAATGCCTTTCGAAAGAAGCAGAATCGCGTCCGGAATCATTCAGGGAAATTATCAAAATTCTCGAATCCAGAAAAAAAAGATAAAGCCCTTCAAGAGCGGGCAATTTCGGAATGACAGAAATCATGTGCGTTCAGAAGACCTGACACATCGGCAACGAGAAGAAAGAGATGCCAGCAAACCGTTTTCGCACAGAAATCGTTCAGCCCCAAGATCAGCTTGTAAAATATCAAAATTGACAGGCATTTACGAATGTATTTTGTTTGCGGATCTGCTTGAAAAAACGATATCGGAGTGCAGATTGTGGGGAAACTCGCGATAGAAGCGATATCGTCCATGCCTGGATAATCTTGGCAGTAGCGTAGATCCGGGAATGGAATATTTTTATTTACAGCCGATAAGACTTTGCTGACAGAAAGGTCGAAATGCCTGTGGAAGAAAATAATGCCGGGATCAAAAAGCCGCCTCGTCTGGGGATAGCGTTGATTGTTTCGGGACCAAGCGGCGCCGGCAAGTCAAGCGTCTGCTCGGCTTTGAGAAAAAGAGAGAGCTCCTTGCGCTTCTCGGTCTCGTGTACGACGCGCAGGCCACGTCCGGGAGAGCAGGACGGAGAAGACTATTATTTCATTTCTGTGCACGAATTCAACTCAAAAGTCAGAGACGGTCTTTTTCTTGAACATGCCGATGTCCACGGGAACTATTACGGAACGCTGAAGAGCGAAATACTTGATCATGTCCTGTCCGGCACCGATGTTCTTCTTGACATAGACGTACAGGGGGCGATGCAGGTGAAAAAGGCGGCTTCTGAAGATTCGACGCTTTCGCGCTGTCTGGAGCTGGTCTTCATTGGCCCCCCGGATTTTGCCGAACTCGAAAAGAGACTGCGTGGCAGGGGCACTGAGAGCGAAGAGGCAATATCAAAGCGTCTTGCCGACGCAAAGCAGGAGCTGGACTGCTGGAATCTCTACGACTATCTGCTCATCAACAAGGTTCTGGAAAAAACTGTTGACGACTTGCATTCCCTTCTCGATATCCTTCACAAGAAAACCATAAGGCTCGGAGATTCCGGATTCTATGGCTGATGAGAAAAAAACGGTTGTCGTCGGAGTGACAGGATCCATTGCCGCCTACAAAGCCGCCGATCTTGTCAGCAAGCTTTCTCAGAACTCCCTTGATGTTCATGTGATCATGACCGACTCCGCGACAAAGCTTGTCTCCGAAAGGACATTTCAGACCCTTTCCAGGAACCCAGTTGTAACGACACTCTGGGATCTTCCGGAATGGAAGCCGGGCCATATCTCTTTGGCGGACAAGGCTTTAATCCTGGTGATTGCTCCGTGCACTGCAAACATGATAGCCAAGATGGCGAACGGGATAGCCGACGATGCCCTGAGCACCTACTATCTTTCCCACAGGGGACAGACGATGATTGCCCCTGCGATGAACAATGCGATGTGGGCTCATCCCGCGACGCTTGAAAACTGCGAAAGGCTGAAAAAGCGAGGATGCATTTTCGTCGGACCCGCCAAGGGCATGCTTGCCTGCGGAACCGAAGGAGATGGCCGCATGGAAGAGCCGGCGCTGATCTGCAGGAAGATTTTGGAAATCGCCGACAAATGAAAATACTGGTCAGCGCAGGTCCGACAAGGGAAAGAATTGACCCCGCCAGATTCATATCCAACTGTTCAAGCGGAAAAATGGGCTACGCACTGGCGGCGGCGGCAGTCAAATCAGGACACGAATGCGTGCTCGTAAGCGGTCCGACCTGCATGAATCCTCCAAAGGGAGTCAAACTCATAAGAGTCGAGTCCGCCGAAGAAATGTTCTGCGAAATTCGCAGTGAGAGCTCCGATGCCCAGATTGTCATAATGGCGGCGGCTGTCGCAGACTACAGACCCAAAAAAGCATCTTCCTCAAAAATAAAAAAAACTTCCTCGCGCATCCTTCTGGAGCTGGTCAGGAATCCCGACATTCTTTCCTGGCTTGGAAAAAATAAAAAGAATGGACAAATGATAGTGGGATTCGCAGCGGAAAGTGAGAGTCTCCTCGACAACGCATCAAAAAAACTGAGGAAGAAAAACGCCGACTGGATTATTGCAAACGAGATAGGCAGAGAAGGCAGAGGATTCGACTCCGACACAAACGAAGTGACAATGCTCTCCTCAGAGGGAGGCAAGATCCGAATCCCGCTCGGAAAAAAAACTGATATAGCAGTAAAAATACTGAAAATCCTTCTTGCTCCAAGGCTTGGGACTGGAAATACATGAGTGAAATGCTAGACTATATAGGAAACTCAGTTTTTCTCATTTGACTTTTCTTTACCCTCTTGTATATTGCAAGAGTCCTGAGATGATATTGCTGTGACGTGAAACAGCAGGACTGTTCTGAAGACTAGGGGCGGATTTTAAATTTCCGCTTTCTGGGATTACTGGAAACTGAAAACCATCAGCGGAGTTGAGAAAATGAGCAAGAGTGTGAAGGGAACGGAGACCGAAAAGAACCTCCTCAAGGCTTTTGCAGGAGAGTCGCAGGCAAGAAACAGATACAGTTATTTCTCAAAGCTTGCCGCGAAAGAGGGATACGAACAGATCGCGGCAATCTTTGAAGCTACGGCAAACCAGGAGATGGTGCACGCTAAAAGCTTTTTCTCCTTTCTCGAAGGTGGAAACGTCGAAATAACGGCATCCTATCCGGCGGGAATACTTGCCGACGCAGTTCAAAATCTCAAGGCGGCGGCGGCAGGCGAGCACGAAGAGTGGACAGAGCTCTACCCCAGCTTTGCCGAGACTGCGGAAAAAGAGGGATTCCCGGAAGTCGCCCTCAAATTCAAAAATGTGGCGGTTGCCGAAAAGCATCACGAAAAGAGGTATCTCGAGCTTCTCGCCAACCTTGAAACGGGGAAGGTCTTCAAAAAAGATGCAAAGGTTTCCTGGCAGTGCAGAAAGTGCGGTTACGTGCATGAAGGCGTTGAGGCCATGAAAAAGTGCCCTGCATGCGCCCACCCGCAATCCTATTTCGAAGTTCTGCAGTCCAATTGGTGAAATTGTCCAGTTTGTTTAACTGCAACTGCTTTTTGGTGAATGAGTTGCAATTATTTTGAGATTTTATTTTTTTAGGGAGTCTTCATAAATCAAAATTGAAAGGGTACTACAATGGCAGGAAAAAATGCAATTCTCAAGTGTGGAAAAGAAGGACTTGTTCTGGAAGCTTTGAACGACGCAAAATGCTGTCAGCTCACCTGCTGTGGCGAAGCGGCTGAAGTCCTTTCCGAAAAGACCGCAGACACGGGCAAGGAAAAGCACGTTCCAGTGCTTCAAAAGTGCGGATCGGGGATCAAGATCGCCGTCGGCTCTGTCGAGCATCCGATGACAGAGGAGCACCACATCGAGTGGATCGAAGTCATAAATGGCGACTATGTCAACAGGAAATACTTGAAGGCCGGACAGAAGCCGGAAGCCGAATTCTATGTTCCTGAACAGCCTGGACTTGTTCTGAGAGCCTACTGCAATCTGCACGGACTCTGGAGGGGATAAACATGATTTCCAAAAAACTTGGAGACCTGCTCAATGATCAGGTCAATTTCGAATATTATTCCGCCTACATCTATTTCTCAATGGCGGCGCAGTTCAAGCACGACGGACTGAACGGATTTTCAAACTGGATGAACGTTCAGACCCAGGAAGAGCTCTGCCACGGAACAGCAATGCTGAACCATCTTGTCCAGAGGGGGTTCAAACCTGAGATGAAGGCGATCCCACAGCCGCCTGTCTCCTGGAAATCTCCTCTCTCCATCTTCGAGAACGCCCTCGAGCACGAGGAGATGGTCACAAAGAGAATACACGGCATCGCCGCCGCCGCCGAATCAGAAAAGGATTTTGCCCTTCTGAACTTCATCCAGTGGTTCATCAGCGAGCAGGTCGAAGAGGAAGCCAATGACAATGAAATCATCGGCCAGCTCAGGCTCATCGGAGAGGCGAAGGGCGGTCTTTTCATGATGGACAAGGAGCTTGGGGCAAGAAAGTTCGCGTTGCCTGTGATCCCCGGCGGAGGTCTTGCGCAGGCTGGAGCATGAGGTGAAAAAATGAATCCTTCCTTCAATGCGTCTGAAATATTTGAGATAGCCTGCCAGATAGAGAGAAATGGCGCGAAATTCTATGAGAAGGCTGTTGCCGTGGCTTCCACTGAAGAGTCAAAGCTTTTTCTGTCAAGGCTTTCCGACATGGAGAAGGGGCATGAAGATCTCTTCTCCAAGATGAAGGAGGAGATTGACATTTCCGAGGAGAATCTGCCGGATTCCGAGATGCAGTGTCTCTCGTATCTGCAGGCGATGGCGGAAGGCAAGATTTTCAGCAACCGCCTCGACGCTTCGGAACTGCTGAAGAATGCCAGGACTCTTGAGGAGCTCTATCTGGTCGCGATCGGCTTCGAAAAGGACTCGGTGATTTTCTTCACTGGGATTCGCGAAGTGGTTCCGGACCAGCTTGGCAAAAACAAGATAGACCTTCTCATCAAGGAGGAGATGTGCCATATCGCAGTGCTGAGCAGGGAGCTCACTGCTGTCCGGAACGGAAAGGCCTGCGCCTCTAACTGCGCCTGCCATGCCGGAAAGTGCAGGGAGGTCTAGGATCATGCCTTGTGCTGTAAAAATTAGTGAAAGCGTATATTGGGTTGGCGCCCAGGACTGGAGCGTCAGAAACTTCCACGGCTACACGACGGAAAGCGGAACAAGCTACAACGCATTTCTTGTCATGGACGAGAAGATCACCCTCATTGACACTGTGAAGGAGCCATTTCGGGAAGAGATGCTTGCGCGTATCGCGTCCGTTGTGGATCCGTCGAAGATAGAGTATTTCATCTCCAATCATGCCGAAATGGACCACTCCGGGGCTATTCCCTTTGTTCTTGAAAAAATCAAGCCGAAAAAGATTTTTGCTTCGGTCAATGGAGTGAAAGCGCTGCAGAAGCATTTTGAAGGCATTGAACCACTTACTGCGGTGAAAAACGGCGAGCGCCTAAGCCTCGGAAAGATGGACATCTCATTCGTGGAGACAAAGCTTCTGCACTGGCCTGACAGCATGTTTTCCTATCTGCACGGCGAGGAAATTCTTTTTTCCCAGGATGCGTTTGGAATGCATCTGGCGACATCTCAGCTTTTTGACGATGAGAATGATCCGCATGTCCTCAAAAGCGAGGCCGCCACATATTATGCAAATATTCTTCTACCGCTTTCGGAACTTGTTAAAAAATGCCTTGATGCCTACGCGTCAATGGGGCTGAATCCGAAGATCGTCGCGCCAGATCACGGACCTCTTTGGAGAAGCAAAATTTCAGACATCTTTTCCTGGTACCGCGAGTGGTCCGAGCAAAAGCCCGAAAAACGAGCTCTCTTAGTATATGACACGATGTGGGGAAGCACCGCAAAAATTGCGAATTCCATTGCTGAGGGAATTGTTTCCACCGGGGTTCCGGTCAAGATTTTGCCGATAAGCTCCTCGCACAGAAGCATCATTGCGACTGAAGCCATGCTCTCGGGAGCCATCGTGATAGGCTCTCCGACAATTAACAACATGCTTTTCCCCACAGTGGCGGACACAATCTGCTATCTCAGGGGGCTCAAACCGAAAAATAAAATCGGGACGGCTTTCGGATCCTACGGCTGGAGCGGGGAATCGGTAAAGCAGTTGAGCGAATTTTTGAAGGCGATTGGAGCGGAACTTCTTCCTCCCGAGGGAATGTCCGTCAAATTTGTTCCAAACAAAGAAGAGCTTGCCGCATCATACGAGCTCGGCAGATCCGTCGGTGCAAGACTGCTGGAAATCTGCAAATAAACCTATACCGCAAGGAAGGAAAGAGATATGAACGAATCTTATTACGTAGGAGCCCGCCAGAATGTCGGAACTCTGGTGGCTGAGAGGACATTTGTAAGCAAAGTCTATGCCTGGATGAGTCTGGGACTGGTAGCAACGGCCCTTGTCGCCGCATATGTCGCGTTCAATCCGAAACTGGCAAAACTGATCATCGGCAATCAGATCATGTTCTTTGGAATTATCATTGCCGAGCTCCTTCTGGTCATGGCGATAGGAGGTCTCATTAAATCAATGTCCAGCGCAACGGCGACCGCCCTCTTCATTGCGTATTCCATCCTCAACGGGCTGACTCTTTCCGTAATATTTCTGGCATATACCATTGGCTCGGTCGCGACAGTCTTCTTCATTTGCGCGGGACTCTTCGGAACAATGTCGGCTGTCGGTTTCATGACAAAAATGGATTTGACGTCCATGGGTGGACTTTTGTCCATGGCAGTAATTGGGCTCGTCGTCGCAATGCTGGTGAATCTTTTCCTGAAAAGCAATATGATGGATTTGATAGTCAGCGCTATCGGTGTTCTGGTCTTTGTCGGCCTCACCGCCTATGATGCTCAAAAAATCAAACTGATGTCGAATGCCTCCATGGACGGCGAAAGCGAAAGGAAGGCGGCAATCTGCGGCGCTCTAGCTCTCTACCTCGACTTCATCAACCTCTTTCTTTTCCTTCTTAGGCTCTTCGGCCGCCGCAGGTGAGTTGACACATCAGAGCTTCTTATAGTTTTTCAGATAAATAAGTTAATTATTTTGCTGAAAGAATATAGCAGATCGGATGGAAATAAGACCTGCCAATATTGATTTTGTCAGGGTCCACTGGTATTGCATCATCAGGAATCTCAGTATGGGATTTTATCCATTTCTTTGCAAGTAACTGTTCCACACGTCTGTTTCGTTCCTTTACCGCAAGAAATCTGCTTTGTTTCTCACTGCGTCTTGTCATATGGCATTTTCCCCTGAATCGCCGGACTTGCGGGAATCAATCTCTTGTCTCTGTCGTTCATACTCATTCCGGAGGATGCCATCCCAATTTT
>DYRX01000189.1:3899-8508 GCA_020718525.1 Victivallis vadensis | reverse complement strand
GGCGAACATTTCAATGTCACAATCGGCTCGACGTTTACAATTGATCTCGATCTCGAATTCGACAAGAAACCGACAGTCTATGCCATGCTGGGAGGAAAGAAAAAAGCCGTAAAAGTGATCACAAAATCCGCGGATTTCGATGGTCAAAGCCTTGAATGCCAATGGACTGCAAGCGGACAACGATGCGAAAGGAGTCAGAATGGCAACGACATCCTCCCTAGTGAGCGGAGTTTTTCTAAATGTACTGCTGGTGATTATGAGATCTGGGCGAAAGGCGAAGCAGACGGTGAAAAAGTCGAGAGCAGGGAAGGATCTGTCACCGTAATGGAACCCTCTATTACTAGCGTCTCACCAATGCCAATTCCTTCTTTTGGTGAAATGACAGTCACAGGCGATTATATCGGATCAAAACCCAAGGCATGGATCATTTATGACTGCGCTGACAAGTCAGGAGTCAAAAAAATATGTAAAATAATCAAAGGGGCTCCCCCGGAAGACCTTGGCGGGCAGATCAAGATCAGCGTACCCAAATTAAAGAGTGGAGCTGAGGAACGTGTCCTCCATATCAGCTCCGGGATCGGCGAAGACAGCATTTCACTGGAGACTTATACCATCAGCGGCACGCTGACTGGCGCCGTCCAGGCGGGCGTCGCAATCAGTCTTTCCGGCGCGTCAATGGCGAGCACTACGACCGCGGCCGATGGAACCTACAGCTTTGCGAATATCGCAGACGGCAACTACACCGTGACTCCGACTCTCGCCGGATATGAGTTCAATCCGGCAGACATCGCCGTAACAATCGCAGGCGCAAATCAGACTGGAATCAATTTCACAGCAATTGCCAACACCCCGCCCGTTGCCGCCGACCAGTCCGTGACAGCAAGCAAGAACTCCGCCAAGAGCATCACCCTCGTCGCCACCGACGCTGACGGTGACACCCTGACATATTCCGTGGTCGCAGATCCATCTCACGGAACACTGAGTGGGACCGCCCCGAACTTGACTTATACCCCTGCCACTGACTACACCGGCTCGGACAGCTTCACCTTCAAGGCGAACGACGGCAAAGCCGACTCCAACACAGCCACGGTCTCGATAACAGTCTCCGGATTCGTGGACGGCGCATACATCGTTGTGGACTTGTCGAGCGGGGTGCTTACCGAACTCTCAACCGTCCCCTCCGACCTCCTCAGCAATACAGCCTACAAGTCCAGCAGTATTGTCCTCCGCAAGATTCCCGCCGGAACATTTGCAATGGGCTCGCCGACGGATGAATTGGGAAGAGATGAAGATGAAACCCAGCATCCGGTGACGCTCACGAAGGACTTTTACATCGGAGTCTTCGAGGTGACGCAGGCGCAGTACCAGGCGGTCATGGGCTCGAATCCGAGCGAGTACAAGGGAGACTACCGCCCGGTCGAGACGGTGAGCTGGGATGATGTCCGTGGCGGCACTTGGCCGTCTGGTGATCCAGGTTCAGGCACTTTCATGGATAAAATGCGGACATTAAGTGCCGGTCACGCTTTCGACTTGCCGACCGAGGCGCAGTGGGAATATGCTTGCCGTGCCGGAACGACCACCGCACTTAACAGCGGAAAGAATCTGACTAATAAAAATGATTGCCCAAACATGGATGTGGTGGGGAGGTATTTTTACAATCAAAGCGATGGCATGGGTGCTTATGCGGAACACACAACCGTCGGGAATTATCAGGTGAACGACTGGGGACTCTACGACATGCACGGGAATGCCAGGGAGTGGTGTCTGGACTGGTATGCTGACTATGGTGGGACTGTCACTGACCCTGTGGGTGCTTTGTCGGGCTCGCGCCGCGTCCACCGGGGCGGCAGCTGGGGCAGCTTCGCCTGTGGCTGCCGCTCGGCGTTTCGCTACATCGACATCCCGTCGTACAGCAGCCGCTACATAGGCTTCCGGTTCGTCTTGCCTGCAGGTCAGTAGTGAGCTAAAGCAAGTACAAGAGCTGAAAAAGGAAGAAACGATGTCGGAGACGAGTCGAGACAGAGCGTCCGACGGAGTCGGCGGGCGGAGCCCGAGCGAAGCTCGACCGGCGCAGACGTCGTTAGAAATACCGCGAAGCGGTCGAAAATTTTGATTCGCAAGGCGAATCCTTGGAGTGCGGCGTGTGAGCCTGCCAATGCACCATAAATAATGCATATAAAATGGCACTGCTACTTCTTTTTATCCGTCATCAGGCGTGCTCCGAGGACAATGTCATAGAAACGAACAAGTCCTTTGCCGGTCGCTTCGAAGCCAGGAGGCTGACTGCGTAGTGCCGCTGGACGACGACCTGCCTCCCTGCGGATGCGGGGGAGAATGGGACGATGGCAAAGTGACGGAGCACTCGGTCTTCAGGGAAAACCGCGACAGACTTTTCCAGTGGGTGAGATCGCCGGAAATCCCGTCCGACAACAACTATGCCGAGAAGGAGCTGACACCGATCGTCATCGCAAGAAAAATCAGTTTCGGATCCCAGTCGGAAAGAGGAATGGAGACAAGGGAAATCCTCATGACAATATTGCACACCGTCAGATGCAGAGGGCGCGATCCCGCCAGATTCCTCAAGGATGCTCTCGACAAGCTCGCGCAGGACAGGAACACCGATGTGTCATCTCTCATCCCGGAAATCGGGCTGGGAAAAACCGCCTGAGTCCCTCCTGCCGCCGCCGGAAAAAACTGACGCATTACCTATATATGCAAAAAAAGGAGAGCCAAACCTTTTTTTTGCAAGATAATATGCTATTTGTCTTTGCCGAAATGCCGGGCTGGCTTTTGCCAGAACAGACAAACTATGATTTCCAAAGGCATCCTAAAGGAGAGGACGGATGAATTCAAAGCAGAGAGTGATTGACGCGATTGAACACAGGAACTCCGACAGGGTTGCGATAACTTTCGACGCCCAGCCAGAGGTGTACGACGCGTTGTACGCGAGACTTGGAGCAAAGTCCAAAAGGGAGCTTTTCGACAGGCTCAACGTTGACACCTGGATGCTGATTCCGATCAATTTTGCGTTTTCCGAAGAGGAAATGGCGAAGAAAGATGTCCAGGTTTCAAAGTGGGGATACAAATCCCGGATCACTCAATACGAAAGCGGCGGCAGTTACAGTGAAATCTTTCACTTTCCTCTTGCCGGAAAAGACGAGATAGACGATTTGAAGAATTATCCATGGCCCTCTCCGGAAAGCTTCGACTATTCCCTCTTCGCTTCTGAAATATCGGAATATTCCGACAGAGCCATAATTGGCGTTCCATCCTGGGGACCGTATCACACTGCGTCATTCATAAGAGGCATGGAAGACATAATGCTAGATTTCGGAATGCGCCGCGACTACTTGGACGTCCTTCTAGGAAGCATCGCCGACATAATGCTCGGATCTTTGGATACCATGCTGGAACGGCACGGAGACGGAATTGACATCGTCTATCTCGCAGACGACTACTGCAGTCAGATGGGACCGCTTTTCAGTCCGGATGACTTCAGGAAGTTCATCATGCCATATCTGAAGAAGGTCGCAGACAAAACCCACGCCAAGGGCAAAAAATTTCTTCTGCACGTCTGCGGCGCTGTAAGGCCGCTGATTCCGATGATAATAGAAGCGGGAGTTGACGCACTGGAACCGATTCAGACGAGGGCGGTGGGAATGGATCCTGCCGAGCTCAAGCGCGAGTTCGGTGCCGATCTTTGCTTTTACGGCGGAATGGATCTTCAGCAAATCCTCTGCAAAGGGACAGTTCAGCAAGTCAAGGATGAAGCAAGAAGACTAATTGACATACTCGGAAAAGGCGGCGGATATATATTTGGTCCGGGGCACACTTACATCCAATTGGACGCTCCCCTTGAAAACGTGCTAGCCATGTATGAGACCGCAGGCAGAGTCAATTGAGCATTTTTTAGTCTGAAAAAAAGTTCAGACTCTTGCATTTGCCTTCAGCAGATTTATTTTTACGCTCGGCTTGTTTTTGTTTCTCTATCGTCTCCGTGCAGATTGCAGGCGGGACGGGCTAGGCAGTTTTTCAAAGCAAAATTTTGAACTTGAGAAAAAACGATCAGGAAAGGGAATCACTAATGAAGGAAGCAATTCTTGTTGCGCTCGCGCTCGGTCTCGTCCTCGCTAACAGCGTCTATGCGGATGGAGATCCAGAGCCGATGGCGGTCGAATCGTCTGAAGTCGTTGTAGAAGCGGTCGCTGAGCCGGTTGCCGAAGTCAAGGCTGAAGAGACTGCCGTTCCTGCGCCCGTGACCGAAGCAGTTGTTCCTGCTCCAGCGCCCGAAACCGCCGCGCCCGATGCTGAAACCGTAGTGCCTGCTGCTGTCGAAGCCGCCGCGCCCGCACCTGAGGCCGTTGCGGTACCAGTAGTCGTGCCCGCCCCCGAGGCTCCTGTGGCTGAACCCGTAAAAGCCGAAGCGGTTCCCGAAGAAAAGCCCGCCGAAGTCATGGTTGAAGCTGTCGTAGTTGAAGAAGTCAAGGTCGAAGTCCAGCCCGCCAGCCCAGACACACCCGTTCCTGCCACCGAAGAAATCGCCGTTCCAGCACCAGTCGTCAAGGACGAGCCAATGACTGAGCCTGCACCAGCCACTCCTGCTACTGAA
>DYRX01000189.1:0-3799 GCA_020718525.1 Victivallis vadensis | reverse complement strand
CCGCCTGCGGATGCAATTGCAGTCGTCTTGCCTGGACCGCTCTGATGTACATACCCAACCGCTTCCTTGACCTTAACGATTCCATCACAATGAACATTGGCGCCGGTGCAGAAGCCGCCGCAGAAGTTTCGCTTACAAAATATGCCCAGTTCGGAGCCTCATACGGAAGCGAATACTATCTTGCCAAGGACTACAACAACCAATACGGCGGCGCATACAAGGAAGGCTGGAGCTATGCAATTGTCCCCCCGGTGCTTGACGAACAAAGATATGTTGACGATGATGAGTTCTTTGGAACGATCAAGCCATATATCATAAGGAAAGATGGGCTTCACATCGAATCACGCGACGCGGAAGTTTATAAAAAGAATATCCGCGATTTCTGGGCAATCAGAGTTTCAGCCGGCTGGTTTGTAACCGCCGAGTTTGAACTGCACCCAATTGACATGGCCGACTTTGTCCTGGGATTTTTCTTTGTTGACTTCAAAGGCAACGACATAAAATAATTGGCGAAGCCAGGCAAATCATCAAGACTCAGAGCTGACATTCTCCTTGTCGAGAAAGGTCTCTGCGAAAGTCGCGAAAAAGCTAGAAAGCTCATCCTTGCCGGCAAGGTGCGTCTAGGAGCCGACAGGCTCATATCGAAAGCTTCGGAGCTTTTCGAATCAGATGCGCCTATATCGGTAGAAGAGCCATCCCAATATGTAAGCAGGGGCGCAGTTAAGCTCCTGCCCGCCCTCGACAAGCATGTCCCGGACTTGACAGGTCTCGTCGTCTTCGATGTAGGTGCTTCCACTGGCGGATTCACAGATCTTGCCCTCCAGAAGAATGCCAGGAAGGTCTATACCGTTGATTCCGGTACGGCACAGCTCCACGGCAAATTGCGTGCAGATCCAAAAGTCCTTTGGAGGGAAAACACGAATGCGAGAAGCCTTCCAGACAATTTTCTTCCTGAAAAAGTGGATCTCATCTTCATGGATTTGTCCTTCATTTCCGCGACAAAGGTCATCCCCTCGGCGGACAAATTTCTGAAAAATAATGGGCTGGCATTCATACTTGTCAAGCCTCAGTTCGAAGCTGGAAGAGGAGAGGTGGGAAAAGGTGGCGTTGTCAGAGATCCCCTTGTGATAGAGTCATGCATTGAGAATGTTTCCAGCTTTGCCAAATCCGTCGGATGGACAGCCATTGACAGGATTCCCTCTGGTCTTAAGGGTCCCAAAGGCAATCAGGAGCACTTCATTGTTTTCAAAAAACTTTAAAGAAAAATCGCAATTTATCCTCTGCGCGGCAATATGCCTTCTCTACTCCGCCTGCGCCAATTTTCCACATTCAAAAGAATATAGTACGACTGCGTCAGGCACCTCAGAATTCGATTTTCGGGGTCTCGAAGGCGCAAGATCCCGTGAACTTCTTGCCAACTGCCTCCATTACGCAAAGCCTGAAAACGCCTTGGTTGATCCCATCTCAGGATATCCTTGCGAGGGCTGGAATCAGGAGCCGGAAAAAGGGCTTTTCCTCAGATCTTTCACCCAGCTGACTGCAATTGGCGTCTGGATTGAGACTCTTGCAAACATTGCCGCTGGAAATGCAGACAATCCTTTTATTTCAAGGGAGGATGCGCTCGACAGGCTTTCGCTTGCAGTCAAATCCCTCCGCGAGGATCAGCAAAATCCTGAAATTTCAGACAGGGGGCTCCTAGTCAATTTCCTGTCAATCGAGGGAGGCAAGAGGCGTGCACCGCTCACAGACATTGTGGAGAAAAGAAAGTTCATTGATTTATTCGGCGAAAAAACTGCCTCGGAAATTTGGTCCGCCTTGATCGAAATCGGCTGGATAAGCCCTGAAGACAGAGGTCTTGTCGGCAGGATTCGCAGGAGCGGAAATTATGGGCATGGCCATTTCAAGGGACCGCTTGCTCCTTTCACCGAGGAAAAGACCGAAGCCGCGATAATGAAGCTTCTCGATTCTCGCGCCATAACGGTTGTTTTCGGTGACAACGTCAACCTGAGCGCCTCCATTGCCCGTTCGATTGGAGCACTGCACAATATCCCCCCATCCGCTTCGGAAAAGGCTCCCGGTCTTGCCGTCGAGATGGAGGAAATCCTTGAACACCAACGAGATGGCTATCTCCATCTTTTCGACGGGAAAAGCGGCACATTCGCTTTCGGATGGGATGCGTCCAGAGAGCGCTTTCTCGGATGGGACGATCCTGCAGGCAACTGGGTGACAGGGAGAATGAACTACCTCGTCAACGAATTCAGAGCTCCCTGGATCTTCGCGGCGGCGCGCTTCGGAATTCCAATGAGCTCCTTCGAAAACGCCGGATTCAAAATGCGGCCATACAGATTTCAGGATGGGACAAGGAAATACGCCCTATGCGCATGGGACGGATCGGCTTTCCAGTTCTTCGGATTTTCTATATTCATGGGGGAGCTTGAGGATCCTGCCTGGAAGAAATGCCTGGAAATTCTCCTCGATGTCGAGCTTGACTTCTCCAGGAAAAAATCCCTGCCAGGATTCCTTTCCGAAGGCTATTCCGGAAATGGAAGCGAATACACCGGGGCAATGGGAATAAAGGAGCTCGCAATAAGCGAAAGACCTCTGCTCGCAAGCTCCGCAACATCATATCCGTTGGGCCTCGCAATGCAAATCAACCAAGGCAAAACCGAGGACTTCCTGAATGAATTCTGGCCGCTGATATCTTCCTCCTTCACCGGGCACGGTCCATGGGAGGGCTATGACACCCTGAACAGGAAAGTCATAGAATTCCAAACCTGCACCCACACACTTTCGCTTTTAAACGCGGGGATTCTTTCCGCAAATTCAAACATGAAAAAATATCTCGAAAAAAAAGGGCTTCTTGCATCCCTCTCTGAATTCTACAAAAAGGGTGAAGGCGGAAATCTGCTGGATAAAAAATCCTTCATTCCGCTGACCTGGTCGGCCGACGGATCCCCCGCCGGTCTTGAGGAAAGCGGGAAAGGCTCGTTGAAATTCTCGCCGTCAGCAAGCGCAATGTCCGGCCTCTCTTTCAAAGTCTCCGGAGACAAGCCTTTAAACGTCTCGGGGACACATTTGACAATCGCCTATGAAAACACTCTGCCTCAAGTTACCCACGTCAACCTGTCATTCAAGAGACTCAATCCCAGACAGGACCAATCCGAATTCATCCCTGTTGAAATAAATCTGGAGCTGGAAGGCGAAAGCGTCTGCAAGGACGGAATCCTACAAATCCAAATGCCTGCGAGCCCCGCGCTGAACGGAATATCTGAAGTCTCCCTCACAAAACCTTTCACAGGGAAGCCGCCAGCCTCCTCAGCCATCATCATAAAAAAAATGATATTTGAATAAATCCCTTCGGCAACCAGCAGTGGAATGCCGTCTTTTACTCCCCTTGATGGGGCGGGCATTGAGCCATATTTCATTCTTGATTTTTTAATTCCCTGGCATGGGACTATGAAAACAAAAATATCTGCCAATTTTGGAGCGGTTTCTGAAAGATTATGTCCCAACAACTATTGCAGGTCTGATTTGTCAGCACTCGTTACCGGTGCTGAAAATAATCGCAAATAAAAATTCCTCTTTTGAAAAGATAAATTGATGATGCAAATTCCCAAGGTCACCCCACAACCTATAAAGGGAAAGAACATCATCATGAGGAATCTCAGACATCTGAATCCGCACTATGTAAAGATTCGCTGAACGAGGTAGTAAATTTAACCGGCGACGCCGGGACGTTCTAAGAATCGCTATCGTAATCGTGTTCGTCAATGTACATCGTGTACGCTAACGTGAACCG
>DYRX01000490.1 GCA_020718525.1 Victivallis vadensis | reverse complement strand
TAATATATTTAAGCGATCATGGAGAGATGCTTGGAGAGCATGGTCGCTGGCATAAAAACTGTTTTTATGAGGCAAGCGCGCGGGTTCCACTTATTTTCAGAATGCCCGGCGGGAAACATGGAGGAAGAAAAGTTGAGATTCCGGTCTCCCTGGTGGATCTTTTCCCGACGCTTGCCAGTCTTTCCGGAGAAAAAATAAACTTCGATCTTGACGGGCACAGTCTCCTGCCTCTTATAAGGGGGGAAGGCAATTCTACACAAGGTCCCGTATTTTCCGAATACCATGGACGTGAAGGCTCGAGCAGGATGCTGCGTCTTGGAAAATGGAAATTGTGCTATTACGGCAATTACGATTTTTTCGAGCTCTTCAACCTCGAAGAAGATCCTGGAGAAAACACAAACCTCGTCTCCGACCCTGCCTGCTCCGCAGAGGCGGAGAAAATGAAAGCCATGATTTTCAGCGATGGATGGAATCCTGAAGTCAGTAAAACTTTCAATCTACGAATGGCAAAAAGTGGGAGTACGGATTCCCTGGCCAATTTCACATGGTCCGCCAACCGTGATCCTCTTATACAGGAAATTCCAGGCTATTGGAGCCAGATTGAAAAATGCCGCAACGAACTGTTCTGAAATCTAAAATAAACAATGGAGATAAAATGAAAAACAGGAAAGAGAGAATCAAAATAGGCATAGTCGGCGCAGGTTGCAGGGGAATTGACTGTTTCGGGCTATATATGAAAGATCGGCCTGACGTCTCGATAGAGGCGCTTTGCGACAGCAACAGCGAAAGAATGAGGATTCAAAGCCTGAAAATCGGAGGCACCCAGAGACTTTACAGTTCAGTGGGACTGATGCTCGAGAAAGAAAAGCTTGATGCCGTAGTCGTGGCGACTCCTGACTTTAAACACAGGGAGAATGTCGTGTCTGCCCTTGAACATGGAGTCAATGTCCTTGTAGATAAGCCACTTGCCACAAATGTCAAAGACTGTGCCGCCATAATTGATGCAGCGCGCAAGTCCGGGAAGATTGTGATGATGGGATTCAACATGCGCCACAATCCGGTCCTTGTAAAACTCAAGGAGATCGTAGATTCGGGAAAACTCGGAAAGATTTTTCTGATCGAGAACAGGGAATACTACAATGGCGGCAGAACATACATGGCGCGCTGGAATAGAAAATATGAGTTCTGCGGCGGCTTGTGGGTACATAAGGGAAGCCATGACTTCGATGTTTTCAACTGGCTTCTCGGCTTTCCAAAACCGTTCAAGATAAGTGCAACGGCAGGAATCAACGTTTTCAAACCGGAAAATCTTCCCTTCAAGCTGGAGGCGGATGTCCCGGCAGGTCCAGCCTGTTCGGTATGCGCATACGCCAAAGTATGCCCGGACGTCAAAATATATCCGGAGCCGGAATGGTCATCCACCGCAGTGAAAGAGGACGCTTACATGAAAGATCTTTGCATATATATGTCCGACAAGGATGTCCACGACAATGGAATAGCAATAGTTGAATATGAAAATGGTGCGAGGGCAAGCCACATGGAGTGTTTTGTCTGTTCATTCGATGACAGGAAATATACGGTGATAGGAGACCTTGGAATCGCAGAGCTCAGCCTTGAGAAACGCGAAATCACAATCCACCCCAGATGGAGTGCAGAAGTCGAAGTAATTGATCTGCCGGAAAAGAAGGGCAGTCATGGGGGCGCAGATCCCTCGCTTATAGAAGACTTCATCCGCACCGT